>CALMND010000488.1 GCA_937868565.1 uncultured Bacteroidota bacterium
CAACTGACGTTTTGATGATTTTAATTTAGAATATAGATGGGAAGCGTGCTCATATAGTTAATAATTGTAATAGGATTCATATATCGTTCTCGCTTACCATTTGGGCTATTAGAACCTCCCCATTGGTTCAACTCAAGTTTAGTCCTAACTTCCTTACTCCAACTCAATAATTGAAAACCCAACCCGTGATTAATACACCTTTTGTCTGTATCAAATTCAAATTTATCAATAGCTCGTTTGCCAAGATGCATTAAAGCTAGTTTAATAAAATAAATACCTCGTTTAGATTGATAAAAGGATATATGTCCTAATTCGTGACCAATAACTCCAACTTGAGAATTAAAACTTAGGTTTTTTAATAAAATGGGGGTTAGTTTTACTATTGTTGAATTACTAATGGTTATAATATATTTTCTTTTAGATGGCTTTCTAAAAATTGCCCAAAATGCAGGTCTTGCGGCAAGAGGTGAAATTGCTTTTTTAACTCTGAACTTTATTCTTGTCTTATTTAATTCAGGGTAATATTGTAAAGCAATATGAATAGCGTCGTTAAATTCAACAGGAGTAGTTTTGTTCAAATAAACTGTATCTTGCTTTGTATAAAACGCTGTGGAATCTTTGCAGAACAATTTGTTTATTTTTTGAGCAAAAGTAATATTGCTTAAAAATAGCAAAATAAATAGTTGCTTAAAAAGCCTCTGCAAAAACAACATATAACCCTTGTGAATCTTTAGTGAAGCCATAGTCAATTCTAATATTGGTGTTTTCCCTTTTATTTACTCTTATTCTTAAGCCCACGCCATAGTTATAATGAATTTCATTTGTTTTAAATTGATCTATAGATTTTGCTACTGATCCAATACCACCGAACATTGCAACGCCAAGCATTTTATATACAGGCATTCTAAATTCTTGCTGTAATAAAGCCATATTATTATCTCTAAATCGTCCCCTGTAATAGCCTCTTAAAAATCGTGCACCTCCAATTTCAGGGAGCATTCGATAAGGTACTTCTCCTTTATTATATGCGAAGTAAGCGTTTCCATTCCAAACTACTTTTTTTAAAATGGTGTAATATTTACGAGCATCAATTGTTAATGATGTAAACATATTTTTATTATTAATAATATTCTTATAATCAACATAAGAAGCTTCAAAATAACTTCCTTTTATTGGATTTAGGGGATTATCTCGATTATCCATAATAAAAACTGGCCCTATACCACTTGCCGTGTAGCCCATATTTCCATGTGCTTCCATACACGAGGAATTAGACATTAGTTTCACATCCTGATTGAAAAGGTTTTGATAGTGAAATAAAATACCACCATATATATTGTTTTTTATCCTTATTAAATTTTTTGTTTGTATTCTCATTAAATCGAAAGACACCATTAATCTGTCTGTTTCTTTTGTATCATTTCCTATACCGTAGAAAAATTCAGGAAAGCGGCTAAAATCAACCGCACCTGTTAAATAAAACAAATTGCTCTTTAACCAAATTTGATAATCATTTTCAAAAGCAAATTGTTTATTAATAGTATAAGAAATGTATGACTGTGTATTTGACTTTCTTAAAAGCGAATCGCTTTTGTTTGTTTTAAAGTGGCTGTAAACTAAAGTTCCAAAGCCTAACCGTGTTTCTGGTGTGTAAAAAGCCGAGGGTAATACCCCGATTTTCACTTTTTTTAATGAATCAGCCGGAATGGAAAATGCCTTATTGAAAATAATAAAACTTATGAAAAAAATTATTCCTTTAAAAGCAATTAAACATTTATCCACCCGGCCATTCATTTAAAATCTATAAATTTTTCAGGATTTCTTGGACACTCGCTCTTTTTTTATAATCAACGTCAAAATATCTGTATGTAATTTTCCCTTCTTTGCTAATAATATAAACCGCAGGTACAGGTAGATTATTTCCGTTTGATCCGTTTCTTTCTATTAAATTTATGCCGTAACCTTTATACTTTTCTGTTGTCTTTTCGTCCAATTCAAAAGCTACTTTATAAGCATTCATTATTTGTGATGCTTCATCTGTAACTACATTGTAAGTAACTTTTGTTTTTTCAATTGTCTTATTGATATTTTCTAATTTCTCAGGTGAAATTGCGACAATATTAGCGCCCTTTGCACTAATTAAAGCAAGAGAATCTTCTAATGCTTTTAATTGTCTGTTGCAGTATGGACACCACTCACCACGGTAAAATAGTATTACAACTGGGCCCGATTTCAGCAACTCCTTCAATTTAATATCTTTATTGTTTTGATTCTTCGCTGTAAAATCAGGCGCTATATCGCCAACATCTAATCCCACTGGCTGACCTTTTGATATAAATGACAAGAAGAAAAGCGATAATACGAGTAACCAATTTATTTTTTTCATATTTTATAAGTTTTTTTACAAATTTAAGTTTGAAAAAGTTACCAATAAGTCGTTTACCCGACAATTATGTGGTATTACGACATCTACATTTGTAACAAGAAAAAAATTCAAAAGATAGTATTTCCAATTAATTAAAATTATCATATCATGAAACAATCTATTTTACTATCCGCTTTTATTAGCCTTTCTCAACTCGCTTTTTCTCAAGTTCCTAAAAAAGTAGTGGTTGAGCACTTTACAAACACAAAATGCAGTGTTTGTGCTTCAAGAAATCCCGGCTTTTATACAAACTTAAATAACCAACCCGGGGTTATTCATTTAGCCATTCATCCAAGCGCGCCCTACAGTGCTTGCGTATTAAGTATGCATAATCCTGTTGAAAATGATGCTCGTACTAATTATTATGGTATTTACGGCGGTACTCCAAGACTTGTGATACAAGGTGTTGTGGTTTCAAGTGGAGCAAATTATAGTGCTGCGTCCATTTTTACTCCGTATTTAGGGCAAACTTCGCCAGCAAGTATAAAAATAGTTCAATCAAAATATGGTAATGATTCTATTCGTTCTATTATTGTTATTAAAACCGAGGCTGCACATGCATTAGGAAGCTTGAAATTATTTGTAGCCTTAGCAGAAGATACCATTAATTACACTGGTTCAAATGGTGAACCAAGACATTATGATGTATTCCGGAAATCATTAACTGGTGCAACCGGAGTAACTATTAATCTTCCAACAATAGTTGGCGATTCGGTTGTTTATTCCATGTCATCTCCAGTAAACGGTGCCTGGAATTTTTCTCGTATTCGCACTATTGCAATACTTCAGGAAGCAACATCAAAAGCTGTGGTTCAGTCAGAATCCGTTTTAGCAACCTCCAATAATATTACAACGGGCGTTTCTTCTATTTACGCACTAAACCAAAATATTACTGCGTTTGTTACCAACAATGCTATTGTAGTGAAACAAGCTAATTATTCGGAAAAAACGTCAATAACTGTTTATGATATTACCGGGAAAGTTCTTTTAAATAAATCTTTAGTCAATACATACGAAATTGTTTCTCTTCCAACAATTTCAGCGGGAATTTATATATATGCTATCAAGTCAGAAGCGTCTATTGTTAAAACTGGAAAACTCATCATCAACTAAACTAAAATTTATGAAACCTTACTTTTTAGTGTTTTTATTATACACGTTAACTTATTCGTCATTCGGGCAATTGACGTATTCATTTAGTCCATCTAAAAACGTGAGTTCAATTGCTCCCTTAAGTGAAACAACCGAAATAGAAATTGATATATATAATACAAGTAATTCCAAGCTTTTACTAAACTGGAGTCGAGTTTTGAACACCCTTCCATCCAATTGGCAATATACAACGTGCGATAATGTTTTTTGTTATGGCGGAGTTCCTTCAGGACTAAAAACAATGGATTCGATAGCTGTTGGAGGACAAAGTTTTTTAACTTTAGGCATTGATCCTGGCAACAATTTAGGCTCGGGACAAGTAAAAATATACGTCTATCAAGATGGGTTTCCAAATCAAGGGGATACCCTTACCTGGAATATTACTTCGCAAGCAGTTGGAATTAACGAAATATCGGACGATCTCGGAATTAGTATTTATCCAAATCCTACTAGTACTGTTCTAAATTTAAAATTTACTAAAGAGTTCAATCAAAAGATAGAGTTAATTTATCTTATTGATGCTTTGGGAAGAAAAGTAAAAGTAACTGAGTTTTTGGATGAAGATAATACAATTGATATTTCCGATTTAAATACTGGATGTTACAACTTAATTGTTGAATCTGAATCTGAAAATGAAAAATTATTCAAGAAAATCATAAAATCGAATTAATAGTTGTTTGTTAGCCTCAACCCTATAACGACTAAATCAACCTAAGCTTTTAGACAAAAAACAAGGTTGACAATATTTAAATCAAAAAAATAAATGCAAGAAAAAATACGATCCGTAACATCAGCAGACATTGACGAACTAAAAAAGGTAGTTGATTCAAGCGGTCTGTTTCCATCTGAATATTTAAACGAAATGCTATCCGACTACTTCAACAATGCTGATACCAGAGACATTTGGTTTACCTACTTTGACTACAATATACCTGTTGCAATAGGATATTGTGTGCCAGAAAAATTTACGGAAGGGACATACAATTTATTAGCAATTGGTGTTTCCGAAGACTCTCAAAGAAAGGGAATTGCTACTGAAATGATGAAATACATTGAACAACTGCTTAAATACAAAGAAGGACGAATTCTAATTGTAGAAACATCAAGTGACGATGCTCAAATTGGTGCAAGGAAATTCTACAAACAAATTGGTTATACCCAAGAAGCTGTAATTAGAGATTTTTGGAAAGACGGGGAAGACAAAATAGTCTTTTGGAAAAAGTTGTAATAAAAACTATCGACTAGACAACGACAAAAAGAGCATTAGCTAACGCCATCTTTGATATTAATGATTAACTAGTTTTGGTAATTCTTCCAACATTTCTGTTTGCGTGTCTTTAGCATACCACTTATGAAGCTCTTCTGAATAAGTTAAAGCAGTATCAGGATTTAATTTGAGCTTTACTACCAATTCCTGCGCGGTTTTTGGTCTTGGCCCCCAATCTGAAATTAATTTGTAATCCTCACTTAGCTGAATAAGTTTTGGGATAGACTTGGATCCATTCGTCAAATGTTGAGCTATTAGTTCAGCGTTTTCATCTCGATAAACTATTTTCAGTTCAATCTTGTTATCTGAAGACTTAGCAATTCTATTTATTACTGGCAATATCTGTGAAGCATCTCCGCACCAATTTTCGCTAATAACAAGCCACTTAATGTTAGTGTGGACTGAAACTAACTCTTTGTTTAGAATAAACGTTTTTTCTAAACGTTTCATGCGTTGAGCATTCATGGGAATATATTTAGAATAGATTGTTTCGATTTTACTTTGCAATTCACTCTCCATGTTTTCAACGTACTTTTCGTATGAAATCCCTTTTTCAAAATAACTCTTGTAATCAATCATTGTGCTTTATTTATAGTATATAATTACTTGCTCCTTTTCTTTACGTTTTATATCCGGCACCATTACATTTTCGGCAGGATAACCAATTGGAATCAACAAGAATGGTTTTTCGTTGATGGGCCTATTTAATAGTTTGCACAAAAAATTCATTGGACTGGGTGTATGAGTTAAAGCAACCAAACCGCATTGATGAATCGCCTGCAATAAAAAGCCACAAGCCAACCCTACAGATTCAGTAACATAATAATTTGTCTTTTTTATGTCGTTTTTCAGGTCATACGATTTTTTAAATACAATTATTAAAGCAGGTGCATCTTCCAAAAATGGCTTATGCCAATCTGTGCCTAAATAACTTAAATCATCTAACCATTCTTGAGGCATGCGACTATTATAACTTTCATATTCCTCTTTCTCGGCTTCAAC
>CALMND010000489.1 GCA_937868565.1 uncultured Bacteroidota bacterium
TAGCACCAATAATCAGAATCCAGATGATTACGTTTGGACCATGGCCCAAAACCTTCATTCCTTTAAAAAACCATTAAAAAAAAGTTCCCGTTCCTTCAAAAATGTCTGTCCAGGTAATCATTAGCATTTTCATATGAGTAGTATTATTTTGTATGTTTACAGGTACAAAAATAGAAATAATTTTAAAACAAAAAAATTGTGTTTGCCGGGTTGCTAAATAAGGGTTTGCGGGGAGGATTGGTTCTATTAATTTTGACTTTTTTGATTTCAGCTACCTTTAATTATTTTTCTAAAGTTGCCCTTGAAACCGACAATTATCCCAACTTATTCTACAACTATTTCACACAAAATATACGCAGCAAGTTTGTTATTAATTTCTTAAATTTCTTATTTATTGGTATCGGCGTCTTTCTTATTAATCTCATTGCGATTAATCAGGAAATTGCGGACAAGCAAAATTATTTCCCTGTTTTTTTATATTTATTACTATGTGTTTCTTCGGCCAACCCCTTTCAAATTACGCCTCAGATTTTCACCAACGTCTTTATCTTATTTTCCATTTATAAACTGCTCGACACCTACAGAAAGGATAAGGTGTTTAAACAAGTTTTTGAAGCAGCCTTTTGGTTGAGTGCTTGCGCTTTTATTACCGTTTCAAGCATTATTTGTTTTCCATTGTTTTTTGTCATCTTATTTATTTTGCGACCCTTTAACTGGCAAGAATGGGCCGTAGCTTTTATAGGTTTTTTCATGCCGCCATTCATTTATGAATGTATGGCCTATCTGAGTGATTTTAACCAATGGTATATGCTCAACGCCATGAAGGTTTATTTTCATTCTTTCAAAACTCCTTCATTCAGCGAATATTACCTTGCCCTTTCGTTTTCCCTTTTTATGCTTATGATTACTTCGTTGTTTTATAATCTTAAAAATGGTTTTGGTAATACAGTAAAAAAACAAAAAGCAAAAACTATACTTTTATGGTTTCTCGTTTTTTCTTTTTTCGGCTTTTTTGCCGGGGGGGCTAATAGTTCTAATATCATACTCACCTACGCCTTACCTCTTTCTTTTTTTATCGGTGACCTTTTATATCACATAAAACAAATCAAAATCACCAATGCCGTTATTGCTATGTTGGTGTTTTGTGTTGTGATTATATTCTTAGGAAAAATGGGAATGATTTAAGCCCGTTTTAGTTTGCTGGCTATTTGACCCTATAGCCCATTGAAGAGTTAATTCAAACTAACAATACAAACCTACTTCTTTGCTGTTTTAAGTCTTTAAAATTTACTAAAACGATTCTGTTATATGAACAAAAACTATCTTCTTTTGTTTGTTACCATAAATGTTTGCTGACAAAAAAACAAAAATATAGAGAAGTCTGACTAAAAGCCTTAAGAGGCTTACGTCCAATTTATTGAGTTAATTTATGCAAAGCCGTTTCCATTCTTTTTACTGACTCTTCTCTTCCAATTAGCGCCAGCATATCAAATAATTGCGGTCCTCCGGCGACTCCGGTAATTAGTACTCTGAGAAGTTGCATATCAATTTTACCGGTTTCAGCTTCGGCATCGTGAAAGGACTTTGTAATATTTTCAACAGTCCATTCACTTGTATTCTTAAATTTTTCCGATACAATTATGAAAATCGATTTACTCTTTTCATTCCATTTTTTTGTTATAACCTTCTCATCGTATGAAAGCGGTGGTTCAAAAACGTATTTTCCGTGATCCCAAAATTCGTGAACGAACTGAACTTTTTCCTTCACCAATTTACAGAAATCAACTAAAAAAGCATCGCTACGCTCATATCCCTTTTCTTTTAAAAGGGGTTTAAATACTGCTGCTAGCTCTGCATCACTATGTTTCCTTAAATACTGCTGATTGAACCACTTTGCCTTCTCCGGATCAAATTTAGCTCCACTTTTATGAACCCTTTCGAATTCAAAAATATCAGCTAACTGTGCAACACTAAAGATTTCTTCGTTGTTTCCGGGATTCCAACCCAATAAGGCCAAAATATTCACGAACGCCTCAGGATAATAACCTGACTCCCTGTAACCTGTATATGGCGTTGCTTCACGCGGGTCCTTCCAACTTAACGGAAATACAGGAAAACGCGCCTCTCGCTTTGAAATTTTTCCGTTGCCATCTGGATTTAATATTAACGGTAAATGCGCTAATTTTGGCATTTCATTTTCAAGACCCAGATATCTGTATATCAAAATATGTGCGGGCGCACTCGGCAACCATTCCTCGCCTCGCACAGCATGGGAAATTTGCATTTCGATATCATCCACAATATGCGCCAAATGATACGTTGGCATACCATCACTTTTTAATAGTACTTTGTCATCTACTTGTGCTGAATTAACAACCACCCACCCACGAATAATATCGTTAAAACGAATTTCTTCGTTACGGGGTACTTTTAAACGTACGACATGCTTCGCCCCAGCCTCCAATAATTTTTTCACTTCATCCTCCGGTAAGGTCAATGAGTTTCGCATGTTTTGCCTTGTTACAGCATTGTATTGAGGAGCTACTACTTTTGCGGCTTCCAACCGTTTGCGCATTTCGTCTAATTCTTCAGATGTATCAAAAGCATAATAGGCATGTCCTGATGCAATCAATTTGTCCGCATATTTTTTATAAATACCGAGTTCCTTTCTTTCGCTTTGGCGATAAGGTTTGTGCGGACCATCTCCAAATCCGACACCTTCATTGGGTGAAATACCACACCATTTTAGCGCATCAATAATATATTGTTCGGCACCATCTACAAAACGTGTTTGATCTGTATCCTCGATGCGCAAAATAAAATCGCCGCCATGTTTTTTGGCAAATAAATAATTAAATAGTGCTGTGCGCACACCACCCATGTGCAAGCCTCCGGTTGGACTGGGCGCAAATCTTACTCTGACACGTTTTTCCATAGTTTGCAAAGATAGGCGAAATGTTTTATTTTGGATTAAATTTATACACAGTTTGAATGGCCGAAAAAGATTTTTTCAATATGGTTTACCAGGTAGTACGTTTGATTCCTAAAGGGCGTGTGACAAGCTATGGAGCCATTGCGGCTTATCTCGGAGCAAAAGGTTCCTCGAGATTGGTTGGTTACGCAATGAATGGCGCGCACCGGGTAAAACCGAAAGTACCGGCTCATCGTGTTGTGAATAGAAACGGTTTACTTACCGGAAAGCATCATTTTGAAACACCTTTTCAGATGCAGGAATTACTGGAGAAGGAAAAAATTAAAGTGAAAGAGGATAAAATAATTGAATTCAAAAAATTGTTTTGGGATCCTTTTACCGAATTGAAAATTTGACTTTATTCACTTTGATTTAGTTGCCAAACCAAAAAAAGGCCCGCTGAAAGCGAGCCGTTTTTTTTAACTACCGATCTAAATTTCCATACTCTAATTTTTTGCCTTGTATGGCTAGTATCAAACTGCACACCAAAACAAAAAATGGTACATACATCACAATTTTTGGCAGGTCAAAATGTTCTAAAATGACTACTGCTTTTCTTTTTAACCGTTCTGCAATTAAATACATAGCCGGTACTAATAATAAAGTTAAGAAGGTGGCAAAACCTAAACCAAAAATCATCGTCCAGCTTAACGGACCCCAGAACACCACGTTATCACCGCCAAAATGAATGTGTGGTTTTCCGTGTGCCAGTAAGCCTTCAAAATCAATGTTTAACCCTACAGCCAATGGTATTAAACCCAAGATAGCGGCGGTGGCAGTTAAAATTACAGGTGTCATACGTGTTCTGCCGGCGTCTACAATTGATTCATAAAGGCTAACGCCCTTTAATCGCTCTTCTTCTGCAAACTCCACCAACAAAATACCGTTCCGGACCACAATACCTGCCAATGCAACAATGCCGATACCTGTCATTACAATACTCATGTCCATTTTAAAGATGGCGGTTCCCAGTAGTACACCTATTACACTTAACACAATTTCAGACAAAATAATAATTGGTTTACCAATTGAGTTAAATTGAATTACCAGTACCAGTAGAATTATTCCAATGGATGTCATTAAAGCGCTTCCAAGAAAAGCACCTGTTTCCGCCTGCTCTTCCTGTTGACCGGTAAACTTAACTTCCACAGCACCTTTTGGTTTGTATCCTTTGGCAACGTTCTCCAATTGAGCTACCACGTTATTGGCATTAAATCCTTCCAGTACATCGGATGATAAGGTGATTACGCGTTTATTTTGTTTACGTTTAATACCGCCATAGGTGTTTTCATAACGTATGTCGCAAAATGCTGATAAAGGAACTGAACGCAACATACCTCCCATGGCCATGTCTCTGAAGGTAATTTTCAAATTTTTAACTTCTTCAATATTTGTGCGCTGATCAAATTTATAACGCAATTGTATAGGATATTCGTCATTTGCATCTCTGAATTTACTTGGATTATCAATACCAAATACGGCTTTACGAATTTCCATCGCTAACTGGGCCGATGATAAACCTTCGCGGTTAGCGCGTTCACGGTCAATGTCAAAAATAATTTCTGGTTTATTGTCCACAAAATCCGACTTTAATTCCGCAACTCCTGCTACATCCGCTTCTTCTAAAAAGCGTTTGAGGCTTTCCCCGTTTTCAACCAACTCTTCAAATTTGTCGCCTTTAATTTCGATATTTATCGGCTTTGCAACTGGGGGACCAGATTGCTCTTTGTTACAGGTAATTTCGGCACCGGCAATGTTCCATTCAATAGCCTGTAATTCTTGCAGGTAAGTCATGGTACTTTGTCCTTTGCGTTCAGCAAATTCCACAAAGTTAATGGCTATTTTTCCGCGGTTAGAATAGGAGCTTTGATCTTCGTCCTGCGGGTCGGTTACTCCAATCGTTACATTGGTAATAATGGATGACACCACCGGATTATTTTCTCCAATAATGGCGTTTACTCTTTTTTCCACCATTTTCATTACTGCATTTGTTTTTGCCGGGTCAGTACCTTCTGGTAATTTAACATACACAAACACATTGTTTGGGTCGCCCTGCGGGAAGAATACCACATTTGGTTTACGAATACCCATAAGTACAATTGAAAATATGAATAAGCCCAAGGTCATAAGCAACAATTGGTATGGCCTTTTTAAACCCCAAATAAGCAAATTTGTATATCCCCGTTGAAATGATGGCCAGGCTTTTGTCTGAAAGTTTTCGATAACCTTAAACAAAAATAAACGGTGCACGATCATGAACAGAGCAAAGAAAATCATGAGGTTACCAAAGGCTAAATTGCCTGCAGAATAAAATAATACAGCTACGATGGCATAGAGCAATAAACGTAACCAGGCTTTGCGGTTAATTTTACCATAGTTTTGAAATTCTTCTTTATGTGATTTCATAAAGTCGACCGCAAAAACCGGGTTAATGATATAGGCTACAAACAGGGAGGCTAACAAGGTAATAATTAAAGTAACCGGTAAAAAGAACATAAATTTACCAATGATGCCCGGCCAGAAAGCCAATGGAATAAAGGGTGCCAGTGTGGTTACGGTTCCGCTAAGTACAGGCAAAAACACCTCGCCGGCGGCCTGTTTGGCGGCTATCTTAATGTCTTTTTTACCGTTATCAAAAATACGGTGCGTGTTTTCAATTACCACAATGGCATCATCCACCACAATACCGAGTGCGAGTAAAAATGCAAAGAGTACAATCATGTTTAAACTAAATCCTATGCTTGGCATAAATAAAAACGCAATGAACATGGACAACGGAACTGATAAAGCCACAAACAAGGCATTGGTTACGCCCATAAAAAACATAAGGATAAGCGTTACGAGAATAAAACCTATAATGATGGTGTTGATTAAGTCGTGCAGTGTAACTTTTGTTTTATCAGATTGATCGGCAGTTACTTTAATATCAATATTTGAAGGAAATTCCGACTTTTTCATTTCAGCAATAATGCCTTTTATTTTATCGGAAGCAGAAATCAAATTTTCGCCAGCTCTTTTAATTACATTAAGTGTAATAACATTTTTACCACCCAGGCGCGCATAACTTTGTGTTTCGGCCACCGTATCAATTACCTCAGCAAAATCTTTCAAGTACACTCTTGCACCCGATTGGCCTGAAATAACAAGTTCTTTAATCTCGTCTATTGATTTAAATTCATTTTTTACACTGATGGTTCTTTTGGTTCCATCCATAGGTATTTGCCCGCCGCTAATCGTAATGTTTTCGCTACCAATGGTTCTTTCCAGGTCGCC
This sequence comes from uncultured Bacteroidota bacterium, assembly GCA_937868565.1. Classification (GTDB taxonomy): domain Bacteria; phylum Bacteroidota; class Bacteroidia; order B-17B0; family Aurantibacillaceae; genus Aurantibacillus. The sequence continues at coordinate 6,245 of CALMND010000489.1, forward strand.
CATGCCCATTTGCAGTGTTTGCATTTTGTACATATCGAGGTTAATCTGAATCTCACGATCGGGCGCACCCACCATTTTAACCTCAGTAATTTCTTTTAAGCCTTCAATACGGTCCTT
>CALMND010000490.1 GCA_937868565.1 uncultured Bacteroidota bacterium
ACGTAGACAGCGTAAATACTTTTAAAGGTAAACTATCAAAATATAAGCAACAATTGACAGCGCCTTATCTTACAAATAAAAACAAAAACGAAAGCTTAATTGCTGAAGCTTATGAAAGATCTAAGAAGCAGGTAAAAGCAAGTCATATATTGATAAAGGTTGATGAAACGGCTTTGCCGAAAGATACATTGGAAGCTTGGACCCGAGCTAACCTAATTCGAAATGCAGTTTTAGGCAAGTTTCCTGTAGCGGCTGAAATAAGTAACTATGATAAACTGCTAAAAAACACTACCGAAGTTTCATCGCGTTTGAAGGGTGCGGATAGCACATTGTATAAATTAAAATTAAACTCCATAAAAAATCTTTCGGAGTTTGCTAAAAATGCGCAGGATAAGTTTCCAGCGATTGCCCCTAAAACCAGTGATGATCCTTCCGTTATGGATAAAAATGGAGAATTGCCCTATTTTACCGTGTTTGAAATGGTTTATCCTTTTGAATCAATGGCTTATAACACAAAAATCGGCGAAGTAAGTCCCATCGTTAGGACGCGCTTTGGTTATCATGTCCTAAAAGTGTATGATATCCGCGAGAATAAAGGTGAGATATCTGTTTCACACATTATGGCTAAAATCCCCAAAGCTGGAACTGAACAAGACAAGACTAACGCTAAAACAAAGATCGATGAAATTTATGCCAAATTAAAAGCTGGTCAGAACTTTGAGGAGCTTGCCAGACAATTTAGCGACGATAAACAATCAAACGAAAAGGGAGGACAACTGCCGCCATTTAAAGGTGGGAAATTTCCACCCGAATTTGAAAACGCTGCGTTCGCCCTTAAAAACAACAATGATTATAGCGAGCCAGTAAGTACGCAATTTGGTTGGCACATTATTAAGAGAACTGATTTGAAACCAGTAGCACCGTTTAATGAAGTAAAAAACGAGTATAAAAATCGTATAGCTAGAGACAGTCGATCACAAATGGGAAGAGTTGCGCTAATCGATAGGGTTAAGAAGGAAAATGGTTTTAAGGAGAACTTAAAGAATAGAGATGAGTTAATTAAGGTGATTGACAGCACATATTTAAAAGCAACATGGAAAGCGGAAAATGCCGCTAAGCTCGGAAACAAAGAAATTTTTAGCTTAGGTGGAAAGTCCTACAATCAGAATAATTTTGCTAAATTTTTGGAATCACAAATGGCTTTTCGCTCGCCAACCGATTTAGGTGAGCTCGTAAAAAGTATGTATAAAACATGGCTGGATGAAAGCGTAATTGCTTTTGAAGATTCACAATTGGAGAAAAAATATGTTGACTTCGCCAACTTATACAGGGAGTATCGGGATGGCATATTGCTGTTTGATCTAACGGATCAAAAAGTTTGGAGCAAAGCGGTAAAAGATACAGCTGGCTTGAGAATGTTTTATGAAAAAAACAAGAACAATTATTTATGGGATGAGCGTGCAGAGGTAACCACTTACAAATGTTTGAACGACAAAATAGCTAAGGACATTAGGAAACTCTATAAGGAAGGGAAACCTGAAAAGGTCATTGTCGAGACGCTAAACAAAACATCTCAATTGAATGTTACGGTTGAAAATATTACTTATCTGAAGGGTGAAAACAAAAATATAGACGCGAATTGGAAGCAGGGTATTTCGGATAAGGATGTTAAGGATGATAAAGAAAACAAGATTTTAGTCATCGTAATTGATAGAATATTAGCCAAATCGCCAAAAACAATCGGCGAATGCAGGGGCAACGTTACAGCAGATTACCAGACCTCTTTGGATACAGAATGGTTGACTTATTTAAAAAGCAAATATAAAGCGAAAGTTGACGAGGACGTTTTGAGTACTATTAAATAAACTTTGATTGTTTCACAATGGAATCGGTTGCCTCGATGAGAGACAACCGATTTTTAATTTGAACCAACTTCAAAGGCAACAATAGGCGCCATGGGGTTTGTAATTTTTTAAGAATATCATAAAAAAATAAATTAGATTTATGAAAATTTGGCCACTGAAAAATTTAATTTTAATAGCTGCATGTTTATCTTTTACATCATGTAATAAAGGTGAGGGAGGCGATGCGAGAGCAAAGATTGTAGCAAAAGCAGGCGAGGAAAATCTTACTATTCATCAATTTAATTTAAGTTTTGTTTCAAATGGATTGGGAAAAGACAGTATTTATAACGCAAATAAATCGATAGAAAGTTGGGCAACAGAGTCGTTGTTTTATCAGGAAGCGATAAAAAAAATGGCGGAGGATGAATTGCAAATTGAGGAGCAAATATTGAACTACCGAAAATCACTGGTAAATTATTTATACCAAACAAAGCTGATTGAAGCCAATCTGGATACGAATGTGACTAAACAGGAGATAGAAGGTTACTTTAATGAACATCGTGATAATTTCATCCTAAAGGAAAATATTGTTAAGGTTAATTATTTGAAAGTTCCGGTAAAAGCCCCGGCTTTGATTAAAATAAAACGACTGGTTTGGTCGGTTAATCCCAAAGATATGGATGAATTGAAAACACTTTGCATTCAGAATGCCGAGAATTATTTTATTAACGACAGTACGTGGTTGTTTTTGGATGATATTAAAAAAGAAATCCCTCAGTTAAAGGATCAGTCTGACTTTAGTTTTTATGCGGGAAAGGTGGTTGAATTTACCAATGAGTTGTATTATTATTATTTAAAGGTTAAAGAAGTTAAAGTTAAAAACGCAGTATCCCCAATCAATTTTGAAAGTAAGAATATAAAGAAATTTATTATTAATAACCGGAAAGCCCAATTAATTAATCAATACAAACAGATACTTCTGGAAAAAGCTAAGCTTAGTAGAACTTTTGTTACCTATTAAGTTTGCAAAATACCAACATTATATTGCTTGGTTATCGGAGAGTGATTGGCCATTTCGATGCCCATACTTAATACCTTTCTTGTTTCCAGTGGATCAATAATAGCGTCAATCCATAATCTGGCAGCGGCGTAATAGGCTGTTGTTTGGTTATCGTAACGATCTTTGGTCTTATTAAACAATTCTCTTTCTTTTTCGGGAGTAATTTCTTCACCACTCGATTTAAGATTCGCCACTTCAATTTGTACAAGAACTCTGGCGGCTTGGGCTCCGCCCATGACGGCAATTTTTGCAGTGGGCCACCCAACAATTAAACGGGGGTCGTAGGCTTTGCCACACATGGCATAATTTGCAGCACCATAACTATTTCCGATTACAATGGTAAATTTGGGAACAACACTATTCGACATCGCATTCACCAATTTAGCTCCATCTTTAATAATTCCTCCTTGTTCACTTCTTGAACCCACCATAAAACCTGTTGCATCCTGCATAAAAACAAGAGGAATTTTTTTCTGATTGCAGTTCATGATGAATCGTGCCGCTTTATCGGCGCTGTCGCTATAAATAACTCCGCCCAATTGCATTTCGTTACTTCCACCCGGCTTCTTGCCTTTTACAATTTTGCGTTGATTGGCAACAATGCCAACTGCCCAACCGTCAATGCGCGCATAGGTACAGATAATACTTTGTCCGTATTTTTCTTTGTACTCGTCATGAATCCCTCCATCCACCAAACGCTCTATAATTTCATGCATGTCGTATTGTTTATCTCTCGAATCGGGAATGATGCCGTAAATTTCTTTCGGTTCTTTTTTAGGAAGTATAGGTTCAATACGATTAAACCCAGCTTTATCGTAATCACCTACTTTATCCATGATGTTACGAATCCGCGTAAGGCAATCTGCATCATCTTTACATTTATAATCGGTCACACCGCTCACTTCACAATGTGTTGTCGCTCCCCCTAAAGTCTCATTGTCAATGCTTTCGCCGATGGCCGCTTTTACCAAATAGCTTCCTGCCAAAAAAATAGAGCCAGTTTTGTCCACTATCATAGCTTCGTCACTCATAATCGGAAGATAAGCCCCACCCGCAACGCAGCTTCCCATAACAGCAGCAATCTGCAATATACCCATGCTGCTCATGATAGCATTGTTTCTGAAAATGCGGCCAAAATGTTCTTTATCGGGGAAAATTTCGTCCTGCAACGGCAAATAAACTCCTGCACTGTCTACTAAATAAATGATAGGCAGTCTGTTTTCCATAGCAATTTCCTGTGCACGCAGATTTTTTTTACCAGTTATAGGGAACCATGCACCTGCTTTTACCGTAGCGTCATTTGCAACAACAATACATTGTTTACCGCTTACGTATCCTATTACAATAACAACTCCTCCACCTGGGCAACCACCGTGTTCGGGATACATTTCGTAGCCGGCAAAAGCGCCCATTTCAAATCTTGGAGAATCTTTGTCCAATAAAAAATCTATTCTTTCCCGAGCAGTCATTTTGCCTTGTTCGTGCAATTTTTCTATACGGGTCTTGCCTCCACCTAAATGTACTTTTTGCAAACGTTGTTCCATCTTGCCAATCAGCAATCGCATACTATCCTCGTTCTTGTTGTAATCCAAATCCATAGTCAATAATTTGTTTTAATCACTAAATTTATAAAAATACTTGAGAATAAAAAACTAAGAAGCTGGTCGTATCATCTTAAGATATTTAATAACGTCTTCTAAATAATTTATTAAATCAAAAGGTTCATTTTTTTTTACAATCAGGTCAACCGTGTCAAAATAGCCTTCGGTGCCGCATTTTACATAGGCAACAAGATTAGAAGTTAAACAGCTTGAAAAAAGCGGAAACTCAGTAGAAGTATTGATAACTAAGTCAAATTTTTTACGGCTTAATTCCGCGATTGACTTACTTTTTGGAAGTTTTAAAAAGGATTGGTCTTTTTTCGAAAAGCACTGCCAGTCATTATACAGGGGCTCCTTCGCTTTTAAATCTATATAATAAACTTCAACATGTTTATTTGTTTTCTGAATAAATTTGTCAAGCGCACTTTTATTGATGTTTGTTCCGCCATCAACCAGCAATGCAATTTTTTCAATGTGGTCCCAGGCCAAAAATTTTTTTTGTCTGTCAAGATTATTCCTCTTTATTACTGATTTTACCGTTAATTCGGCCAAATAGTTGAACATGTTAAAATAATTTTT
>CALMND010000491.1 GCA_937868565.1 uncultured Bacteroidota bacterium
AACCCACATGGCTATTCTCGGCGGGCAGTCTTTATGAATGGTACCAGTAAAAGGACCGTCGTTTGTTAATTCTCTTATAGTAGCTAAATTATTCTCATACAAGCGGTTTTTCTCAGCGAAATAACTCCATAGTTTTTTTTCAAACTTGTTACAAAAAGCCATTTGTTTGCTTGAATAACCTATAATTAAACTATCACTTATATTTGGTAGCAAGGCGTTTACTGCATAAAACAATTTGCCATAAAAAATCGTGTGGCTCAACAAATTGTTCTCAGCGGCCGTATTATCAAATTCGGTTAATAACCAACCTCTTGCGATATCGGGTAAAATATTTATTTCGTTCATTTTTCGGGTTTGATATTGAGGATAACGAAGCATTTGGTAAAATTTTGCCGTGTCGCCCAAATACATATCCAAACTAACTACCAAGGCGCTGTCCATATAAGCGAACGCATAATTCCAACCTGTAACGCAGGTAATCAGGCGATTTGGTAGTTTTTTATCCGGAAAATGATATTTAAAGCGTTTAACACAATCATTTACACCGGAAAACAAAACTTCGCTTGTTGGTTCAGGGAATATTTCTTTCACATAATTATATGCTTCCCTCACGTCTTTATCTCCGATAAAATTAAGTGTCGCTTTTTTGTAATTTGAATCGTTAGTACCCCTGCGGCTAAGAAAATTCATTAAGTAGTGTTCATAATAAATACCATACTTACTCTTTATCTCCGAGGTCTTATTGCCAAAATTATCTTCGGTTAACGAAAATAAGTCCTTTTCCAACCTAAGAACACGTAAGGGTTCTGTTTTTACTGCCGAAATGTCCACATCCATTCGATTGCGCTGGCATGACCAAAGAATTAACACACCTAAAATGATAAAAAGCAAGGATTTTTTCATAAGCCGCTTGGCATTTTTTTATATTTGTAAAATTAATGATATAAAAACAATAGCTGACAAACTTTTTTGTATTTGAATATATAACGAGAATCAGAAAAAAATTAAAAAACAGAATATGAAAAAAATATTTATTGGTATTGCCGCGGGTTCGTGTTTATTGATGTCGCTAAAAGTGAAAACACAAACTTCAAATGATTTTGATAAAAAATTTCGCTTTGGCTTGAGGGTAACTCCGCAACCTACTTGGTTTAAGGCTGGAAATGGCGATAAAAACAACGTGCCCATAGGTGCAAACTTTGGTTTTGGTTTTGGCTTAAATATGGAATTTAAACTTTCGGACATTGCTGCTATTTTAACTGGTATTGGTGGTGATTTTGAGGGAGGAAAGTATAAAGTAAAATACGACCCAGCCGGCAACTATGAGGTAATTTACTGGTTAGATGAAAATAGCGAACTGGTGACGCCAAAAGGGGGTACCAGAAAAAACTATACTGCATACGTTCTAAAAGAAAGACAAGTTAAATCTACTTTCGTTACACTACCTGCGATATTAAAACTATCCACTAAAGAGTATGGCGGTTTTAAATATTTCGGAATGTTTGGAGGTGAGTTAGCGTATAGGGCTAAAACACTGGCCAATGAAACTTATTACGAATTAAGAAAATACACAACGGACAGTACGTTTACCGCCTCAGCGCCAACCGGACGTAATGACGGTATAAGTATTAACAAAGATGCTTCTCTGGTGCCATTTAGAATTGGATTTAATGTTGGCGGAGGTGCGGAATACAGGCTTGGTGGCAGTACATCTCTTTTTGGAAGTATTAATTTTTTCACCGGACTTACCAATTTTATGAAAAAAGAATCCGATTATATGTATTATAACGGACCTAAAAAAGATGGAGATAAAGATGGAGTCGCTGATCATTATGATAAATGTCCGAA
>CALMND010000492.1 GCA_937868565.1 uncultured Bacteroidota bacterium
CTTAAAGAATCCTATAGATTTTCCTGCATGAATTTTTTTCGTTTCTATTATTTTGTCGAGAAGATTTTCCATTAACACTTATTTTTATGTGCAGTTTCCTGATGATAATAAATTGGAAACAAAAAGCGCGGCTAAAGTTCGCGTCCTTGTTGTTACTAATATCTGTAAGTGTTCTTTTAACCACATTTGCTTACTTAATTCCACTGGTAGAGAATTCCGAAAAAAGGTTTTCTTTATTTAACTATTCCATTTTGGGCGAGACGCCTAGTCAAGCTGCCCTTTTCATAATTAAATATCCGGTTAAAGCATTGAGTTATTTATTTGTTAACCATAGGGAAGACTCTGCCTGGGACGGTATTAAAGCCTCATTTTACTTAGTATTTGGGCTTTCTGGCGGAATTTTTCTGGTACTAAGGCCTGTGTATTTAATCTGTCTGCTTCCTTTGATAGCAAAAAAATGTTTAATAACGCACCCTTTCGTTGGGGTTATGATATGTATTACAGTATTGAAATCGCGTCCATTTTACCAATACTGGTGTTTTCGGTTATTTCCAGCTTTAAAACCTCTAAATGGCAAATTATTTCTTCAGTCATTGTGTGTTTTGCAACTCTTGTGGTAACATATTACTGCTTGACTATTTCAACGAGATGGAATTACGCAAACCTCAAGTATAATTTTCTTTCAAAAGAGTTTTATACCACGGCAGATAACATTCAACGGCTAAATTTTCTATTAAAAAAAATACCGGATGAAGCGTCCGTTAGCGCAGATGGAAAAATATTACCTCACCTAGCCAATCGTAAAAAAATATATTTATATCCGAAAATACAGGATGCTGAGTATTTGTGTTTGTCATTAAATGGTAATCCGTATCCAATTTCGCAAAAAGAATACAATGAATTACTAAGACAACAACTCCGCACGGGGCACTGGAAAATAGAAGCCGTGCACCAAGGCTTTGCTCTTTTTAAAAATAGTGCTTACTTTTTTATGAGCTTACCTCTTTCTCAAATAATTCCCACATCTGCCAACTTAAGCCAACCTTCATTGCCGTTATCAAGTTTAATGAGCACCCAGTCGGCATTGTTTCCTACCACACGGATTTTTGTTCCTTCGTGCAAACTGAATTTTGACGTTCCGGAAACGGTCGGTTCATTCATGATTTTCACTTCCCGCGACAAAATGATGCCAAACTTATTCTCATACTTGGATTGCACGGCAGAGTACCCTAAAAAATATGAGAATAAAAAGGAAATAAATAATACGCAGGAAATCAAAAATGAGACACGTTTAATAACAAGTGTAGAGGAGTTTATAAAAACGAAAAAAAGTAAAGAGGCAAGTCCAATACTTATGATACTGAACCAGGCCCAGGTTCTTGTAGTAAAGGTCGATAAAACATTGGTTTTAACGGCGCTAATAAAAAAATTTTCCTTGGCATCTATTTTATCAATTGTTTTTGCGGAAGCTTTGGTGAGGTTAATCCTCACATCTTCATCGTTGGGTTCAATCTTTCTTGACAATTCGTAATAATAAATGGCTTTACCAATATCGTTGTTCCGGTAATAAGCATTTCCCAAATTAAAATAAAGTTGATAAGACTTGTATCCATCTTTAACCAATTTTTCGTAACTCTCAATAGCTTCCTTGTATTTTTTTGAGTCATAAGCTTTTTCGGCGGTTTTTAATAAATCGTTTGCAAGGGCCGAACCTAACTGAATAAATAAAAAATATAGAATAAAATATTTTCTCATTAGCTCTTCTTGCTCAATTGTTGTTCCAAACCCGTTATTAAACCAACGGTATCATTATAAACCATTTTTAAATCACCACTTACAGAACCAGGCGCATATTTTGCGTACTCCCCAGTTTCAATCGTTGATATTAATTTACTTAATATTGTTTCGTCCACTTGCTTTTGAAGTAAAGATTTTTGAATGCTTTCTCGGGAAAGGTCTGCAACCGGAATGTTTAATTTATGACTCAGATAATTAGTTAATGCTGTAAGAATTTCGGTATAAAACTCGTCCTTTTTATTTAGGCTCATTAATTTTTCAGCGTTCATCAATTGCTTTTTAGCCAGTTTAGCTGCTTTTTTTTCGCGCACCAGAATTACGTTGCTATTACTTTTTATATGATTTCTTCTCAGAAATAGGCCAAGACCTAGGCCTACAATCGGAAAAACCAGTAATGCTATATGACTAAATGAATTAAAAAACTCGGATTCTGTTTTTGATAATAAAAATGTTCCCTTTTTTATATAACGAATATCATTTTCAGTTTCCTTAACTGCACTTTGTGGACTATAAACTTGTGCACCAGATGCATTTGGATCGGGTGGTAAGACTTTAATTTTAATTTCTCCTCCCGGAACAACCACGTATTTCTTGGCATCGATATCAAAATAACTAAAGTCCAGATTGTTTAAATTAAACTCTCCTTCAGTCCGAGGAATAACAAGATAATCAAAGGTTTTAGAACCGGCTGATTCACTTACCTTAGGGTCGTATGTTTCGAAACCCTCGGGTAAATTTAATTTAAGCGGGTTAACTAATTTTAAATTTCCTCGACCGGCAATTGTCATTTTTAAATTAAAAGCGTCGTTAGCTTTCATTTCTGTTCGTGTAGCAGAGACTTTATATGAAAAATTGCCTACTGCGCCGTTAAAACCTGCGGGTTTCCCAGCGTCAGGTAAGGGCATCACCTCTATACTCAAGGCTCTACTTTTTGTTGTAACAGGAACATCTTCGAAAGAAGGTGCTCCAAAAAACTGCTCGAACACATTTCTAGGTTTTGCATTATTTGTTTGTCGGCGGATAACTACATCCCCTTCAACCGGAGAAAGAGATATTTTACCAGCCTTATTTGCAATAGCTACCGTGCGAAATAATTCATAAGTATAATAGTTTACACCATCCACATTTTCCATGGCCAATTGTCCTTTACTCGCCGACTCCTGAGCCTGTGAATAAAAACCATCGTAAGTGGGTTGCGTGAATTTCTGGAAACCGATAATTTGCAAACGGCAATACACCTTTTGAGTAATAGTTACTTGCTCGCCCACGTAACATTTCGCTTTGCTCACACCACTGCGAATGAACAAGTCTTCACCGCTTATTTTAGTCGAATGCTGTGTTTCGTTCTGACCACCCTGATTGGCCTGTGCGGGAACCCCCTTTGACACCTCAATGGAGACCGCCGAGGTTTCGAACTTCTGAGAACCGGCCATTACACTCGCCGGACCGATCACGTATTTTCCCTCTTTTTTGGCTACGAGGGCCCAGGATAGTGTCATTTGCGTGGAAGTCTGGCCATTCACCCACTGCGTGCTACTACTTTGATTTGGGCCGCTAACTATATCGAAACCTTTGAAATTTGGGGGTGAGTAACTGTTGGGCGTTGTGTTGATGACAATCGCGTACTCGAAGGGAACACCAGCTTGCACTTGTTTAGAGCTCACTTGTGCATAAACGGATTGCGCCCTATAATGCTGGAAAAACAACGTTGAAAAAAATAAAGCGAGTATGTATTTTATTTTCCCCAATTGAAACTGCAAGTTAATCGAATAATGATAATTCAGTTGTTTATTAATTTAATTTAACTTTTTAAATAGCGGCTACCAGTCCTTTTCAACAGTAGAGTTAGCGGCGTCTTGTTGTTTTTGTTTTCTTTTGTCTTGTAACTTTTTCTCTGAATCCATGAGTGCTTTTAGTAACTGTTCAGCTTGTTCTTTATTCATCTGTGTTTGCTGTGGTTGCGCGTTCTTTTCTTTATCTTTTTTATCTTCCTCTTTCTTATTCTGGGGTTGATTATTTTGGCCACCACCTCCTCCGTTTTTCTTTTCTTTCGGAAGATTTTTTAAGGCGTAGGCCAGGTTGTATCTCGTTTCCTCATCTTTTGGATCGTACTTTAACGATTTTTTGTAAGCATTGACTGCTTCCTGGTATTCTTTCTTTTGCAAGTAGCAATTTCCAATATTGTGCCAAGCTTGGTGCAAAGTATCCTTATCTGAAACAGAGTTTGCAACAACCGCAAAATTTTGAGCAGCCTTGTCGAAAATCAGCTTTGATAATGAATCTGGAGTCATTTTGGAATTAGGTGGCATACCCAGGTTTCCACTTTTAACGGCCTGAGCATTCTTATACAGAGAATTTCCTAAATTAAAATTTGCTTTTTTGTTATTTGGGTTTAACTCCAAAGCCCGAGTATATTTGGAAGAAGACTCAAGAATTTTACCACTATGATACATGTCATTCCCCTCGTAAATACTTTGCGCATCCTTTTGAGCAGACATAACCAATGCAACTAAATTCAGTAACAAAAGGGTTGTGAAATTATTTAACCGCATGACTAAACAAATTAATTCTTTTAAACCATTCACTTACTCTTTCACTAATTAGAAATTCAATAAAAAAGAAAATTAACGACAACCCTAAAAACCACTGAAATTGGTCCTCGTAATCGGAATACATTTTACTTTCTAATTTTGTTTTATCCAACTCTCCAATTTTATCTAAAATCGCTGTTAAGCCTAAATCCGCCTGACTAGCTTGAACAAATACACCACTTGCTTTCGAGGCAATAGTTTTTAACAAATCAGAATTAAGTTTTGTTACCACAGTTTGTCCTTCCCTGTCTTTCCTATACCCTTTCACAACTCCATTTTCAATGAGTGGAATTGGAACTCCATTTTCGGAACCAATTCCAATTGTATTAATCATAATTCCTTTTTTACCTGCTTCTTCCGCAGCCTCTATGGCCGCTGATTCATGGTTTTCCCCATCTGTAATCAATATGATTGCCCTATTTTTTCCTTCATCGGTGCTAAAGGATTCCGACGCTAGTTTAATAGCCTCGGCCAAATTGGTTCCTTGTACAGGCACCATCCCCGGACCAATGGACTCCAGAAACATCTTGGCGGCTGCGTAATCGGTTGTAATTGGAAGTTGAACATAGGCTTCCCCTGCAAAAATGATCAAACCCATGCGATCACCTTCCAGTAAATCAATCATTTTTTCGAGAGCATATTTGGCCCGCAACAAACGGTTCGGGCTTAAATCCTGAGCCAACATGCTATTACTTACATCCAAACACACAAGGATGTCTGCCCCCTCCCTTTTCACTTCGGTTAATTTACTTCCCGTTTGCAAATTACAAATGGCCAAAATTAAACTGCTAAAACCTAATAAAAATAGAACAAGCTTGATGATTCTTTTGCGCATACTGGCGTAAGGAATTAATCGTTCTATTAAATTTCTGTCCCCGATCCTACTCAGTTTTTTTCTACGTCCGTAAAAATAAATTAGAGCTATCACTACCATAAAAGGTATTGCTGCAAAAGCATAGAAATATATGGTATGCTCGAATTTAAACATTTAAGGGATGGTTCTGAAATAAGTGAAACGCAAAATAAATTCAACAAAAAGTAATATTGCCGCAATCAGGGCAAAGGGTAAAAAATGCTCTGCTTTGTTACTGAAACTTTTTTCACTGATTATTGTCTTTTCCATTTTATCAATCTCCAAGTAAACATTTTCAAGACTTTCCCGGTCAGTTGCTCTGAAGTACTTACCGCCGGTCATATCCGAAATTTGAGTCATCACTTTTTCATCTATGTCCACATCCACGTAATCGTATTCGTATTCCCCCTGAGCATACATAGCCACGGGCTGTAAAGCTTTACCTTTAGAACCAACACCTATACAATAAACTCTCACTCCGTAGGTTTTAGCCAGCTCGCCGGCAGTTAACGGGGATATTTCGCCTACATTATTAACTCCATCGCTAATAAAAATTATTACTTTACTTTTCGCCTTACTATCTTTGATACGGGCTACCGCATCTGCCAAACCTAAACCGATGGCGGTTCCCTGATCGAGAATACCAGCTTTTACCTGCGGGAACATATTCTTTAATACTTTGTGATCAGTCGTTAAGGGGCACTGGGTAAATGCTTGTCCGCCAAAAATTACCAGTCCTATTCTGTCATTTGGACGAGCATCAATGAAATTGAGAATTACTTCTTTGGCTACTTCGATTCGATTTGGTTTAAAATCTTTTGCCAACATAGATAACGATACATCCATACTGATTACTATATCTATTCCTTCTGCTTTTGTATTTTTCCAGCTGCTTCTTGACTGAGGTCTCGCTAAAGCGGTAATTATGAAAGCAAAGGCGAATAACCTGAACACAAATAGAAGATGGCGCAATCTTGCTTTAATGGAAGTTTTTATTCCTTTTAAAAGGCTAAAGTCAGGAAAGTTAAATTCTCCTTCCTGTTTTTTGAATTTCCAGATATACCATATGATCATGAGAGGCAAAACTCCCAGTAACCAAAACCATTGTTTCTCAGCAAACTGAATATCGTTGAAGTAACTTATCATTTGGCTGACTGTTTATTGTTAGCTTCGGGTTCAATACTTATTTCCTCTTCACGTTTTGTTCCGTTTACAAAATCAAAAGCATTTTTAAGCGTGAAATTATGCTCGTCTTCGATGGGAAATAGTTTTGCAAATTTCACAAGGTCGCTTAACATCAACAGTTGTTGCAACTTTTCCTTACTTTCTTTATCGACGACCTGAGTTCTGAATGCCTTCATAATCTCATCGGTGGTGCTTTCCAAAGCATTTACCTGAAAACGCTCTTCGATGTATAGCCTTATCGCATCTGAAATCGAAGAATAATATTCTTTAATTTTTTCTTCCCGCCATATCTGTTCTTTCTGAATTTTTTCTAGAGATGCCAGAGCTGTAATATGAGCAGGCACTTTTGGCTTATCTGGTTCAATAATCTGAACTTTTTTACGTCTAGTAAAATAAACCGTAAGAATAATTACCAATATGATTAGCAGCAACAAGCCTATGCCCCAGTAAATATAATCGAGGTACCACTTCCAGTTAAAGACTTCACCAAAAGGAGGTTTAATATCTTTAATTTTTGTTGCACTACTATCAGTTGGCACTGTATGTACTTCAAGAAATAGCATTTGAGTGAGCAAGGGATGCGCGGTATCGTCATTTACAATAAACTCAAATGGTGGAACGGCATAATAACCGCTATCGTAAACGCTTAGCGTTATCTGCTGGTGTTGGTATATTTTTGTGGAATTACTTTTTCGGGAAGGGTAGTGTCAATGGCGCTTATAGAAACTACTTCAATTTTTTCAGTAATGGTATCGCCAATGCTTGGCCATTGGATTTTGACATTTTTTAAATCAGTATCGTAGGTTAGATATAAATCCACTTTCACTTGTTCTCCTATACGTATTTTCGAAGAATCGAGAACAGCCTCTACCTTGATTCCTTGAGAAAAAGTATTGCCCGCGAGTAGGCAAAAAAAGACAGTAATTATGAATTTAATTAATTTCAATTTTATCTATCTATTTTTAAAAAGATTCATGAGTGGTCTGATATAACTTTCGTCTGTGTAAATTCTGGTAGCGTCAATTCCTGAGCGGGTAAAGGTTTCCTTTAATTCGTCTTCAAATTTTAAAAGATTAACGGTGTATTGTTTTCTGAAGAATTTATCATCCGTGTCGACCCAAATTATTTTTCCGGTTTCGTTATCTTTTAATTTCACGAGACCCATTTTTGGTAGGTCCATCTCTGTCTTATCAATTATTCTTAGTGCCACCAAATCGTGCTTTTTGTTAGCGATTTTAAGTGCATCTTTATAATTTGCTTCTGCGAAAAAGTCGCTGATTAAAAAAACAACGCTCCGTTTCTTGATGACATTAGTCAAATAACGCAAGGCTACTTCAAGATTTGTTTTTTTCTGTTCCGGCTTAAACTCTATCAATTCGCGTATAATTCTTAAAATATGCGATTTCCCTTTTTTTGGCGGAATAAATTTTTCTATTTTATCACTAAAAAATATAACACCAATTTTGTCGTTGTTCTGTGACGCCGAAAAAGCGACCATTGTTCTTAGTTTTTTAATCAAATTCTGTTTAAATTGTTTATTTGTTCCAAAAG
>CALMND010000493.1 GCA_937868565.1 uncultured Bacteroidota bacterium
ATTTTCTTAAAATGAGTTTCAATTTTTTCAATGGTCTTCATAGTCTGTTATTTTTATACAACAAAATTACTACATAAAATAGTTGTGTTTTGCTACGTTTTGTAGTATTAACAAAAATAAAAAGCCAAATACTAATTTATCAGAAAAACAAAAAAGCAGAAACTGAGCTCTTGTTTTAAAATAGTTTGCAAAAATTTTAGAATGTAACCGATCTGATTTTCCTGCCCCTACTCTTGCTATAGCGGGATTTCATAGCAATACCATAAGATATATTCACGGTATAGTAAGAATCTTTGTCTTTTGGATTCCCCCTTGGGGCTTTGTTAATCAATTCACCATTTTTATCAAGTCCCTGCCAGCCATAATTACCTGCCTGACCCTCTGGTTGCTTGGTTAATTCCACGTTTCGGTTTGATAATGCAACCGCGGTGGCACTTGGCAAGTCAGCAGGACTTTTGTAAACCGTAGAAACATCATCCAAATAATCTGTATTCGTATACCGCCAGTTAAATTCGAGTCCTATTCGATGTGCCCTCCTGCGTTTGTTAATGGTTACATAAAACCCCCAACCCATAGGTAAACAATACCCAAATTTTGAATAGGTAACACCTTCTGTTTTTATAGGCTGTAAAGCTACCCAAGAACCTTGATACAATGTTTTGGGATTGTGCCTAAACCCACCAAAACCAAGAAACAAATAGGCAGTAAAATAAACATTCGCTCTGCTGTATATACCTGTTGGCTTAGTAGAATTATAGATAATCCAATTCAACGTGGTCTCAACATCAAAAATATCATTCCTAAAACTAAGGTTTCTATATCTGCGTCCTGGGTTAGTAGTTAATTTGTCGTCTCCGCTAATTCTTAAATAGTTTGCGGCTACCTTAAGTGCAAACATGGGGTGAAACTTATAGCGAAAATAAATAGTCTCTGTCCAACGCGTTTTGGCCAGTTTAGTGTCCCATAAAAATGTGCGAGCCGCTTTTTCTCTTCCACCCAACTCCCCTAAGTAATTGGAAACACCTGTCATAATACCATACTCGAGCTTATACCCCTTTTGGGAGAATATCTTTGACGTTTTAGTGGCAAACATTGCCAATAGAACAAAGAAAAGGGTCTTATGCTTTAACATCCTGTATTTCAGAGTCGGTAAATATACGAAATTAGTTTAATTTCGGATTAACAAAACCGCAAAATGGCGCTTTTAATTTTAACATTTGTCTGAAAAAAAATCTTTAAACCTACAAGCATTTGTTTATAGTTATATTTACCTCTATGAAAAACTATGCAATAGCCATTCACGGGGGTGCAGGAACCATTAGTCGAGCCAGTATGACTCTGGAGAAGGAAAACGCTTACAGCCTGGCGCTTTCTGATGCTATCGAACGGGGTGAACAGGTACTTAAACAAGGGGGGAAAAGTGTGGACGCTGTTGAGGAAGCTGTTAGAAGTTTAGAGGATAATCCCTTATTTAATGCCGGAAAAGGTGCTGTTTTTACGAACGAAGGCAAAAATGAGTTGGATGCCTCCATTATGGAAGGGCACCATCTTATGGCGGGTGCTGTTGCCGGTGTAAAAAATATTAAAAACCCGGTTAGTCTTGCCAGAGCGGTTATGGAAAAAACCGAACATGTGTTGCTTAGCGGACAGGGGGCAATGGATTTTGCTGACTTTATAGGTGCGCAAAAAATGCCGGATGATTATTTTTACGTACAAATGCGATACGAGCAGTATTTGCAAGCTAAAGAAAGCGACAAAATTCTGCTGGATCATAACTCTGTAACGGAAAAAAAGTTTGGAACTGTTGGAGCCGTGGCTTTTGATAAACATGGTAATTTAGCCGCAGCCACCAGCACCGGAGGGATGACGAATAAAAAGTTTGGAAGGGTGGGTGATACCGCCATGATTGGCGCTGGTACCTATGCGAACAATAATACCTGTGCCATTTCATGCACCGGACATGGCGAATTCTTTATTCGTTCGGTGGTAGCTTACGATATTTCATGTTTAATGGAATACAAAGGTTTTTCGCTAAAACAAGCCTGCGATTTGGTAGTGAAAGATAAACTCGTAAAAATTGGTGGTGAGGGCGGATTAATTGCGATTGACAATTTAGGAAATATTGAATTAGCTTTTAATTCAGACGGTATGTATCGTGCTTCCAAAAAAGAAGGGGAAGAAATTTTTATTGGGATTTATAAATGAAAGGTTTTTCCAGTTTATGAATTTTTATTTTTTATAATAAGAATCGGTAAGATGATTCTCGGAATCTTAAATTACTTCATAACGCGCTCCAAATACTCGCCTGTTTCCGTATGAATGCGAATTACATCTCCTGTTGAAACAAATATAGGTACTTGTACTTTTATTCCACCCTTCACCTCCGCTGTTTTTAAAGACTTTCCTTTCACTCCATCTTCTGTGTAAATCACTTCCAAATCTACATGCGGAGGAAGTGAACCGTTCAGCGGCTTTTCATTTTCGTCAAAACGAATTTTAAGAACCATACCTTCCTGCAAAAACTGTATGCTTTCGGCAAAGAGCATTTTAGGAATATGCAATTGCTCAAAGGTTTCTTGATTCATGCACACCAAAAAATCACCCTCCGCGTAAATAAATTGCATTTCGTGCTCATCTACTCTTATAAAATCAATTTTTTCGCCCGAGCGAAAACGAATTTCACTTTGTTTTCCTGTCTCCACATTCCGACACTTTACCGAATAGATGGCGTTTCCTTTTCCGGGTGTAATGTGGTCGTAACTCATTACCTGCTGCAACTCGTTGTTGTATCTAAAAAATGCGTTCTTCGAAATATCGGATGTAGTGGCCATAATTATTTTTAAGTTAGATGTTGGAGATAGAATTATTCAGCTGTCGTTTTCTTCGGATGATGAATAGTGAGTTTGTTATTCCTTAAGTCAAAATGATCTCCTAACGACATCACATGAACCGTTAGATTCTCTATGGAAACAGGTTCACCCATTTGCACGTCGGTTATACTTGTATCTCTCATATTTGTTCCATCCACCAAAATCACAAGTCCCGAGCCAATAGCCTCCATCCTGTGTCCTTTCGTAATTAGTAAGCCGGTGTCTTCACCTAAGCCAATTCCTAAATTAACAGGGTTACTGGCGCAAGCATAAAGTAGTCGACCAATTCGGCCACGCTGCACAAAGTGGGTGTCTATAATCACATTATTAATAAAGCCTAAACCACCTGTAATTTTAACCTCTCCTTTTAAAAGCGACTCCGAACTACTACCCTGATATATCATATTGTTGGAACTGGCCGCAGCCCCCGCAGATGTGCCTGAAATGATGAAATTTTCGTTTTCATAACGTTCCATCAACATTTTATGAAAACCCGTACCACCAAAAATAGAACTTAAGCGCAATTGATCGCCACCGGTAAACATCACAATATCCGCCTTTCTTAAACGCTCCAGATTTTCAGTGGCATTCGCCTCCTCGCGGGTTCTTATATCCATCACCGCACTATCCATAATTCCCAATTGCTCAAAAGCAGTCAGGTACTCCTGCCCCACTTCCTTAGGAATGCTGCTCGCTGTAGTAATAATTTCAGTCCGAGATGAAGTTCCTTTTAAAGATTCGGTAATAATGCGTTTTAAAATTCCTTTTTCGAAAAATTTCAAGTTCTTAGGCTGGTCTTCCTGTTCCTTGAAAAAACTCCCTTTATCCACGGAGCCTCCGATTATTATTAATTTTCCTTTTGGTTCAAACATGTATTCTATTTGCAGCAAAACTAAGCTAATTCTTTGTCCTGCTAATTTAATTCCTCCGCATTTATGAGCGTATTTTAAACAGAATGTTGTTTAAATTAAAAACATACACTACTTTCATCCTAATTCAAATCGTTTTTCATTATGAAAATTATAGAGATTAAAACCCTTCGTGGGCCTATCTATTGGTCAAATTTCCGTAGAAAATTAATTGTAATGAAGTTGGATATTGAAGAATTGGAAAACAGTCCAACCAGCGAAATTCCTGGTTTTTTGGACCGTTTAAAAGCCACTTTTCCTACTATGGCCAGTCACCGCTGCTCTAAAAATTACGAAGGTGGTTTTTTTGAACGCGTGGAAGAAGGTACCTGGATGGGGCATGTTATTGAACACATTGCTCTGGAAATACAAACCTTAGCCGGCATGGACGTTGGATTTGGCCGCACACGCGGCACAGGAAAAGACGGCGTATACAACGTAGTATTTTCATACATGGAAGAAAAAGTAGGCCAGTTTGCCGCAAAAGCGTCTGTGGCTATTGCCCAAGCTTTAGTAGATAGTAGAGAATATGATTTAGCCGCCGACATCAAAACCATGCGCGAAATGCGTGAGAGTGAGCGCTTTGGCCCAAGCACAGGTTCTATTGTGGATGAGGCCGTGGCTCGCGACATTCCATACATTCGTTTAAACGATGAGTCTTTAATACAATTGGGTTATGGTAAAAATCAGGTGCGATTCCGCGCCACCATGACAGACCGCACCAGCTCTATTGCTGTGGATTTGGCAAGTAATAAAGAAGAAACCAAACGCATGTTGCAGGAAGCCGCCATTCCCGTAGCCAAAGGCATGTGCATTGTTCGCGAAGAGGAAGTTAAAGAAGCGATTGATTTTATAAAATTCCCTTTAGTGTTTAAACCTTTGGATGGTAACCATGGCAAAGGCGCGTCGATTAATGTAAAAACAGAAGAAGATGCCATTGCCGCCTTTCATCACGCTAAAAAATATTCACGTAAAATTATTGTGGAAAAATTTATTACCGGTTACGATTTTAGAGTTCTGGTTATTAACCACCGTTTTATTGCCGCTGCTTTACGCGAACCAGCGCATGTGATTGGTGATGGTGTTTCCAACATACAACATCTTATTGAAACGGAAAATAAAGATCCGCGCCGAGGATATGGTCACGAAAATGTTTTGACTGAAATTAGTATTGACAAAGAAACGCATGACCAATTGGCAAAATACAATTACACGCTCGAAACCATTTTAAAAAAAGGAGAAAAATGTTATTTGAAAGGAACAGCCAACCTCAGCACCGGCGGTACTTCTACAGATGTTACGGACATCATGCATCCTACCAATATTTTTATCTGTGAACGCATTTCGCGTGTAATTGGTTTAGATATTTGTGGTATCGACATCATGGGTAAGAATTTAAGCGAGCCGCTTGAAGCAACCGGTGGTGTGGTGCTGGAAGTAAATGCTGCCCCGGGTTTTAGAATGCATTTAGCCCCCGCCAACGGTTTGCCGCGTAACGTAGCCGCTCCGGTAATCGACATGCTCTATCCTACCGGGAAAAATTGTCGCATACCAATCATTGCCATAACGGGCACGAACGGAAAAACAACTACCACCCGTTTAATTGCGCATATCGTAAAGAATAACGGTTACCGGGTTGGCTACACGACTTCGGATGGTATTTATGTACAAAATTCCATGCTCAGTAAAGGAGATACAACGGGACCGTTGAGCGCAGAATTTATTTTGAAGGATCCCACTGTTGAGTTTGCCGTTTTGGAAACAGCACGTGGCGGAATTTTACGTTCGGGTTTGGGTTTTGGAAAATGTGATGTGGCAATCGTAACTAATATTCAGGAAGACCACATGGGTCTTTCGGATATTAATACCTTGAAAGACATGGCCAATGTAAAAGGCGTTGTTGTGAAAAGTGTAAAACGCGATGGCTATGCAGTGCTAAATGCGGATAATGAATATTGTGTTGGTATAGCAAAAACCGCCGAATGCAACGTGGCTTATTTTAGTTTAAATGAAAATAATCCGGTAGTAAGAGAACATTGCCGCAAAGGAGGAATTGCTGCTATTTACGAAAATGGTTTCATCACTATTAAAAAAGGAGAATGGAAATTCAGAATTGATAAAGTGAGTAATATTCCTCTAACGTTTGGAGGCAAAGTGACATTTATGATTAGCAACGTTCTGGCAGCTACACTTGCAACTTATGTTTACGGATTCACCATTGAAGACATCAAAATAAATCTGGAAACCTTTATTCCTTCGGCAGCGCAAACGCCCGGCAGGATGAACATTTTTAATTTTAAAGATTATAAAGTGCTGATTGATTTTGCACACAATCCCGATGGTTTCAGGGGCATTCAGGAATTTTTAAACTCGGTAGATTCTCCGCACAAAATCGGAATTATAACCGGAACGGGGGACAGGCGTGACGAAGACATTCGTGAATTAGGAAGATTGTCTGCCGAAATGTTTGATCATATTATCATTCGTCAGGATAAATTTTTACGCGGCCGCGAAGCCCAGGAAATTGTGGATTTATTGCTGGAAGGCATTCGCGAACGCAACCCAAAACAATCGCACGAATACATTCCCAAAGAAGTAGAAGCCCTGAAACACGCACTATCTCTTGCCAAGCCGGGTTCTTATGTGGTTGCCCTGAGTGATGTGATTGATAACGCCATTGATTTGGTGCAATCGTATTTGGAAAAGGAAAGAAGTAATTGAGGCAAGAGAGGGGACCAAGCACGACGGAACCGATCTATCAATCCAGGACGCGAAGAGTTTTCTGTTTTGAATATTGTGACATTATCTGATTTTTTTGACGGATGGGATACAAATGACTCTGAGTGTCATCATCCTGTTTAGGAAGGGTAGGTTTTTTAAACTTGCATTCGTGTCTTGTACCCCAATCTCATATCTATTAAGAGTTAATTAGTCTGTTTTGTGCGCTTTACTCAATAAAAGCATAGTTTGGCGCAATAATTGTAAGGGTTCAATCGTTACCCTTAATTAATAGGAATAATTAGGGAATAGAAATTCACCCTTTCTCTTTTGCCACCAAAATATAAACCGGAAAGTGGTCGCTGTAGCCTCCGGTGTATGAGCCACCGCTATAGGTTCGAAAGGGATAGCCTTTAAAATTACCAAAATCGCTTTTTAAAAATGGTTTATTAAAAATTCTCACATTATAATATTGCCAGGTTTCATATTTACCGGGCAACCAGTTTTTATTTATAATTATCTGATCAAATAAATTCCAGCTGTCCTGCCAGGCCAAAGTACCAATGCCTTCGTTAAAAGGTTTCTCCATTGGATTAAAATATTCCTTGTCGTTTGCCCTGTCAATACTTGCATAAGTGCCAATGTATTTTTTCACGCAATCATTCACCGGGTCGTCATTTAAATCACCCATAATAATTACTTTGGCAATTGGGTTGGCTTTGCTAATACTATCTGCAATGCTTCTGGCAATTTTAGCGGCAGCGTTTCTATTCGGTCGGCTTAATTTTTCGCCCCCTCTACGCGAGGGCCAGTGATTCACCAGCACAGAAAGCGGTTCCCCATTAAATAATCCACTCACCACCAAAATATCACGGGTTTTGTGTGTAGAATCTGTGACTAGTTTTACAGGATAAGAAACTGCATTCGTTAGCTTAAAATAATTCGGATTATAAACAAAAGAAGGGTCTACTCCCCTTAAATCGGGTCCTTCGATATGCACAAATTGATAGTTTCTGGTTTTTAGTCTCGGAGAATTTATCAAATCTTTTACAACTCTTTTATTTTCTACTTCACACAAACCCAATATAGCCAAACCATCCGGGGTTACATCCGTTGCCATCATCGCAATTACTTCTGCCAACCGGTCTATTTTTGTGCGGTATCGATCACCTGTCCAGGCGTTGGTGCCTTTGGGAGTAAATTCTTCATCGTTTTTCCAGAAATCTTTAATGGTGTCGTATAGGTTCTCCACGTTCCAAAAACCAATAGCCGAAATAAAATATTTTTTATCCTTATCGAGCTTTTGAGAAGACGCGAAACCATAACTAAAAATAAAAAATAGTAGGATTGCCTTTTTCATTCGATAAAATAAATCGTTTCAAACATACAAAATGTCAATTAATCTATATGTTTTTCTTATGAATTTATTGGCGGGATTAACAAATTGCGAAACTTTTTAACCTGGGTTTTGCTTTTTTAACCAAATTATTATTTTTACCTCATTAAACTGCAACTGTGCCATAGAGTCGTTTTTTGTTTTCTTATTTTAAGGGGTCTACACGTGTTTGCCCAAAGCGACTCGACGCATGTTCTCGACAGCCATTCAGACAGTCTAAGTTCAAAATTTAATATTCCTATTTTTAGCACAACCGGTGCGGATGTGGATTCCGATATTGATCAGCAAGATGTTTCGTCTCTGCTGCAATCTAGTCGCGATGTATTTACTCAATTTTCCAGTTTTCAATTCAGTGCCTCCAGATATCGGGTAAGAGGCTACGCGCAAGAAAATCAAATGATTTTAATTAATGGTATTAAAGTCGACAATCCCGAGACCGGCTATGCTTCCTGGAGCAGTTGGGGTGGCTTGAACGATGTGACGAGATATACCGAAAATCGTTTTGGGGTGGTGAATAATCGTTACGGCTTTTCCGGCCCGGGGGGTTATACCAACATTGACTCAAAAGCTTCTTCCTTTAAAAAAGGAACCCGTTTTTCCTACGGCAATTCGAACCGAGCTTTTCGCAACAGGTTTATGTTAACACATTCAACGGGGATGCTAAAAAACGGATGGGCACTTACTTTTTCCGCGTCCAATAGAAGTGGAAACGAAGTATACATACCCGGCACTTATTTTAACGCCAGCGCCTATTACATTTCTATTGACAAAAAATTCAACGACAAAAACTTGTTGAGTTTTACCGGCTTTGTAGCTCCCATTGAACAGGGTCGACAGAGCGCACAAGTGCTTGAAACCTTTGAACTAAGTAATACGCATTACTATAACAGTCAGTGGGGTTACCAAAACGGTAAAGTTCGCAACGCAACAATAAGCAGAGCGCAAAAACCCATGTTAATGCTCACTCACAATTATAAGATTACTACGAATTCCCAAGTTAATACCACTATTTCATACAACTATGGAACTGCTGGACAAACTGGCCTCAACTGGAATGGCGCTACTAACCCAAGGCCGGACTATTACCGTTATCTGCCAAGCTATTATTATGACCGGGGAAACATCAGTACCGGCGATTACTTTAAAAACAGATGGGTAACTGATGTAAACGCCAATCAGATAAATTGGGACAGAATGATACGTATAAATCAAGCTAACTTATACGTATTGCCTTCGCAATTGGGTCAGGTTATTTCTACTACCGAAACCAGGGCCAGGTACATTCTTGAAAATAAAGTAGAAGACTTGAAAAACATTGGATTTAACAGTGTGTACAACGGTCGTATTGACAAATTATTTTTGAGTATTGGAGTGAACGCAAATAGTTACCGTAACCGGAAATACAAAATTATGGAAGACCTTTTGGGTGCAACTTTTTGGTTGGACTATGACCAATTTGCACAAAATCTGGGCGTCAATCCATCCATTCAACAAAACAACATTGCTACTCCAGACAGAAAGGTTTATGTCGGCGATAAGTTCGGATATGATTATGCTATAAATTATAATCGGGCGGAGTTATGGAGTCAAGCGGAATACACCTTCGAAAAAATTGACGTGTATGCTGCAGCCAACATACAAAATAGCAAAATATGGAGGGAAGGTTTTATTGCCAATGGAAAATTTCCGGAAACAAGTAAAGGCCTTAGTCAAAAATTAAATTTTCTCAATTATGGGTTAAAGGGAGGCTTGGTGTATAAAATTACAGGTAGACATTTTATTAGTGCCAACAGCAGTTACATGACGCGAACCCCGGAAGTAAATAATCTTTTTATTGCGCCAAGAGTGCGTAATGATATTGTAACAAACGTTGGCAACGAAAGGGTTACCTCTCTGGATGCTAATTATCAGGCTAAATTCCCTGAATTTAAATTAAGGTTTACCTATTATTACACTCAAATTAATAATCAGGCTTGGATAAAAACTTTTTGGCACGATGAGTACAATAATAATGTAAACCTTATCATGAAAGGCGTAAATCAAAGCCATCAAGGTGTTGAATTTAGCTTTGAAAAAATTCTTTATACTTCGCACGTTATACAAGCCGCATTTGGCTATGGTCAATTCAACTATACCAATCGTCCGGTTCTGGAGGCCTGGCAAGACAATAATGCATTGTCTTTATATACCAACCGCACGGTGTATTTAAAAAATTACAAAGTTGGCGGCACACCTCAACTGGTGTCGGGCTTAGGTTACAAATACAATGGGAAAAAATTCTGGTTTGCAGGAATTTATTTTAATTATGTTGATAGAATATACGTGGATGTTAACCCGGACAGACGAACTCAGGAGGCCATTGCTAAATATTTGAGTAATGAAACAACACAATATCATGAGATTATTGACCAGACAAGATTGCCTGGGTATTATACGGTGAATATTAATGGAGGTAAATCTTTCCGGGTTTTAAAGAAGTACTTTTTAAACATTAATCTTAGCGCCAATAACATTTTCAATAATAAAAATAACTTGGTGAGTGGTTTTGAGCAATTGCGATGGGACTTTGGCAATATAAGTAAATTTGATAATAAATATTACTACATGCCCGGAACCACCTACATGATTTTATTAAATTTTAATTTTTAAAAAATGAAAACATATTGTGTTCATCGTTTGGCCTTCATCCTACTTTTTGCACTGTTTTTTTCTTGCAAAAAAGAATTTGATACGCCTCCTGTTAAATCAGCAGAGGCTGGAACGAAAATTAATATTGCCCAAATTAAGGCCAAATTCAATAATACCAATTACAGGTTTAAAAGTGACAGCAGTTTATATTGTGTGGTTATTGCTGACGAAACAAGCGGTAATTTGTATAAGGATATATATGTTAGAGACGCTACAGGAGCTTTGCATGTGAAACTTATTGACAGTGGGGGATTATTTATCGGAGATAGTATTCGCATAAATTTAAAAGATTGCTTTTTGAATGACTACAATGACCTTATTCAATTAGATTCTGTTAACAGTGAAAAAAATATTGTAAAACTGTCAAGTGGAGCAAATCCCCAACCTATAACAATGACTATTAAACAATTGGTCGCCAATACTGCTGCAACGAATTCGGTGCAATCAAAGTTAATTCGTTTGGAAAATGTACAATTCGTAAAAAGGGATACTGCCTATTCGGATTTTGTTGGTAAAAATTCTTTTGAACATACTTTGGAAGATTGTTTTGGGAATAATATTATCGTGCGCACAAGCGGCTATTCCTACTTTGCTTCAAATAAAACCCCAAAAGGAAATGGCACTTTTATTGGAATAGCGGGGCAGTTTAGAGGAACTATGCAATTGATTATTCGTGACGTTAAAGATATAAATATGACGGGGGCTTTATGTGCTTCTGTTACACCAACGGTAACTCCTAGCGGATATCTGAACAAAGATTTTAATGATGGAAGTGCAACAAGTGGTGGTTGGTTAAATGTAAATGTTACAGGTACGGTTATTAATTGGACTACCGCGACAAGCACTACCAACCCTACAAAATTTGGCCAGTGTAATAATTTTATTGCCTCTGGTAACCAACCCGCTTGCGAAACCTGGTTAATTAGTGGTCCTTTAGATTTATCAGGATCTACTGCGCCGACCTATAGTTTCACAAGTGCTTTCCTTTTCTCCGGGCCAACGTTGACAACCTATGTTTCCACGAATTACAATTCCGGCGCGCCTTCCTCAGCCACGTGGACACCATTAAGCGCCAGTTTCGGAACCAATTCCACTTTCAAATCTTCTGGTTTAATTAGTTTATCTTCATACAAAACAACCAATGTAAGAGTAGCATTTAAATATTTAGGCAATCTGAATTCAGGTTCTCGATGGCAAATAGATGACATACGAATCTTCGAACCTTAATTTCATTAAGGAATGAGAAAAAGGTCAATACTCTGCTCTCTTTTATTCGCATTATTTATCTCTCACGGTCAGGTTTTAAAAACAGTTGACACCACTTATTTTGATTCCGGTAAAATTGAATCTATTGAATACAGAATAAATGGCTTACCAGAAAGGGCTGTCTTTTTATATGATGACGGCAAAATTAAATCGGAGCATTATTTTGCAAATAACAAACTCAATGGTTATAGCATGTATTATTATGATACCGGAACACTACGTGAAAAATCTCTTTACAGAGATGGTTTGCAAAACGGGATTTATGAAACGTTTTATTATAACGGTACGCTGAAATCAAAAGGCTTTTATTTGAATGGATTCATGGAAAAAACTTGGTATTATTACGATAGCACCGGTGCGCTCTATTTACAAACTAACTATCATGATAATAAAAAAGAAGGTATTGAAACAGGTTACTATCGAAACGGTATGATTTCATTTACAAAAGCTTTTGAAAAGGGGATGCTTAACGGCATAACTGTTGCCTACTACCTAAATGGAGCCATTAAATTTAAATTGTTATTTAAAAATAACAGGATGAGAGGTTCACGCACTTGCTATACCGAAAAGGGCGACCTGTGCGACGGTGCATTTGTTTCCTATTACGAGAACGGCGT
Source organism: uncultured Bacteroidota bacterium (assembly GCA_937868565.1). Lineage (GTDB taxonomy): Bacteria > Bacteroidota > Bacteroidia > B-17B0 > Aurantibacillaceae > Aurantibacillus. The sequence continues at coordinate 12,464 of CALMND010000493.1, forward strand.
TAAAGAAAGAGAAGGTTTTTGTGTGAGAGGAAAACCCGAGGGTGAATTCAAAGTTTATCAAAAAAACGGCAAACTTACTCTTATATTAAATTTTAAAAATGGTTTGCCCGAAGGAAATACTTACCATTATGGCGAAAATGGTAGTATTACTCTAACCGAATTGTACAAAAACGGAAAATTCGTAAAAGAAGTGAAAAACAACTAAGACTCATAGAAATATACTAACCAAGCAATACTTTTCTGGCATCCGCTAAAATATCATCCGCCTTTTCTTTGTTAGCGGCCTCTGCGTAAACCCTTAACACAGGCTCTGTTCCGCTGGCGCGAATCATCATCCAGGTGTTTTCGTCAAAGAAAAATTTATAGCCATCTAAATCTTCAATACGTTGTACTTTGTATTTTCCGAATTGCTGATAGGAATTACTTTTACAGTTTTGCAGTACTTTCGCTTTTATCGTTTCATCAATGTGTAAGTCGTTGCGTTCAAAACAAAAAGTTCCGGTAATGGCATACACTTCTTCAATTAACTCGTTCAAACTCTTTCCCGATTTGGCCATAAATTCCCAAATAGTAATTCCCATCCAAATCCCGTCACGTTCTGGAATATGCCCTTTAATTGCAATACCTCCGCTCTCTTCTCCACCCACCAAAACATCTTCATTCACCATGATGTTGCATATGTATTTAAAGCCGATTTTCACCACATCCAAAGGCAAGCCGTAATGCTCACACATGTTTTTAATTTTCACCGAAGTGCTAAATGCTACGGCAACTTTACCTTTTTGATTTTTGTATTTCACCAAATAATGAATGAGTAACAAAATAATGTGATGAGAATCTACAAAATGCCCTTTGTTATCGTAAAGACCTATTCTGTCTGCATCTCCGTCGGTTGCCAAACCACAGGAAATATCTCCTCTGGATTTGATATAGTTACTGAATTCAATTAAATTTTTGTGGATCGGTTCAGGTGCCTGTCCATGAAAACCTGGGTTATTATCGCAATGTAATTTATGAATATCAGGAAACAAACGCTGCATCACTCTTTGTCCGGCCCCGTACATAGCGTCGTAAGCCAATTTAAGTTTGGAGTTTTTGATGGCATTTAAATCAAAATTCTCTTCCACATGTTTTACGTAGATATCTTCCAAAGGAGCCATTTCCATCATTCCTTTAGCTTCGGCTTCACTTAAATTTATGGATTGCCAATTTGTGTTTGCTTTCTCAGGAATAATATCTTCAATTTCCTGAACATGTTCTGGCGTAAGCGGGCCTCCATAAGAACCTTTTATTTTATAACCGTTATATGAAGGAGGATTGTGGCTGGCGGTGATAATAATTCCCAATTGGGTTTTGTATTTAACGGCTCCCAAAGAAATCATGGGTGTACTCACAAAATCCTTGGCCAAAAAAACTTTTACTCCATTCGCAATAAAAACTTTGGCAGTAGTTTCGGCAAACAACTCCCCCGCAAAACGGCAATCGTGACCCAATACCACGCTCGGATTTTTATGCTGTTTTAATAACCATTTTGAAGTAGCCTCGGTAACCCGTGCTACGTTATCAACTGTAAAATCAAGAGCAATAATTGCTCTCCATCCATCCGTACCAAATTTAATTTTTGTCATATAAGAAATATAAAGGCGTAAAATTAGGGAAAAAATCGAGTGATTTAGTATATAAGTGGCCTATCTTTCTCGCAAAATTGACTAAAAGTCGAGCGTTTGTGTGAACCGTATTAATTATTTAACTTTGTTAGAAGATAACTGATTTTGAGAATCACATTCATATATTTCACCCTTTTTTGCTGCTTCTTACTTGCAAAATCGCAAACCAGTTTCGAGTTTACCAATTTAGCAAACAACTTTACTTTTAATACTTCCCAAACTTTTTACAATAGCACGCTTAAAAGCAATCGTCATACCTCCAGCATTTCAATCAAAAACATAAGCAATACGATTCAAACATACACGATTAAAAGAACCGACTCTTTTAGAAACACTGTCGGCCCGGGTGATTTTGCTTATGCCCAGTATTGTATTGGACCCAATTGCTATGACTCCACGGCAAAAGTTACATCGTTTACGATGAGTCCGAGTAGCACATTAGTTATACTTTTTGAATTGGAAGAGGCATCTCAGACTGGAATTTCACATATTAAATATCAGATTTTTAACGCTTTTAAAACTACTGAATCTGTATTGTTCAGTTTTAAATACAACGACGTTTTGTCCGTAAACGAAAATTCAGGGTTTGGTCTGAGTCATTCGAATGTTTCTCCAAACCCCAGTTCCGCTAGTCCTTCTATTGACATTCAATCATTGTCCCGGGGCAGTATTAAATTAAAAATAATCAACACACTAGGTGCTGTGGTGGTTGAAAGGACTGAGAATTTGCAGGAGGGAAAAAACAAAATTGAAATAAATACCGAAAACCTTCCTTCCGGCATCTACTACCTAAACGCGTCTCAAAGCAGCCGTTCCTTTACTGAAAAGTTTGTGGTGTTAAGGTAAACACGGTAATATAGAAAAAATCGCTCGCTCAATCTTCCAACTGCTAAATCCATTTGTTCATTTTGCAGAACAAAACAGCACTTTTGCAGATAAAGTATATTGGCTTGCATAAGATTATTTACAAATGCTAATCCACTCTTTACTTTTGACGCATATTAACCATTAAATTTATTATTTATGAAAAAGTCCGTTATTGTTTTATGGCACATTGCTTATTGGTTCATGTACTCGCTAATTGTTCTTTTAGTTTGGGCTGGCGGACAGGATCATAACAATCCCCCTCATTACGATGGGGTAGTTATGCTAAAAGTATCATTTCGGATCGTTTTCTTTAGTCTATATTCCCTTTTAGCAACCTGGCCTGGCATAATTGGCTTCTATTTATTTTACTTTATCCTGTTCGATAAATTTTTAACTAAAAAGAAAATTCTTAAATTGGTATTAACTGCACTTGTCATTATAGTACTCACTCCTTTGTTACTAGAAGGGATAGTACTAATTACTAACCCAAATTTTAATGGGGAATTAATTGGACCAGCTATTGCAATGTCTGTAATTACCTGCGTGCATGGAATATTAGGTTTAGTGCTAAAAGGTTTTATCACCTGGTATCAGGAAATTAAAGTTAAAGTAGCTTTAACCAAAAAAAATTATGAGACTGAAATTGCTCTGATAAAAGCCCAAATAAACCCTCATTTTTTATTTAATACAATAAATAATATTGACATACTCATACAAAAAGACCCTGTTAAAGCATCAGAATATCTGAACAAATTATCGGACATAATGCGCTTTATGCTTTATGAGACAAAAACGGATAGAATTTCTTTGACGAAAGAATTGTCTTATATCGAAAAGTATGTGGAGCTTCAAAAAATAAGAACCACGAATAGTAATTATGTAAAATACGACGTTATTGGTGAGGCAGCCAACATACTCATTGAGCCGATGCTATTTATACCTTTTATTGAAAATGCCTTTAAACATTCCGAAAACAAGAAACTGAAAGACGCTATTAAAATAAATTTTACAATTGAAAAAGATAAAATTAAGTTTGAGTGCGAAAACGTGTATCCCAACGAAATGAACTTAAAGCCAGAATACGGCGGTTTGGGAAACGATTTAATTCAACGGCGTCTTGAATTATTATATCCCAACAAACATACCTTTGAAATCATAAATAAAAACGGAATTTATAAAGTACATTTATTAATTTCTTTAAAGAATGAAAATTAACTGCATCATCATTGAAGACGAACCTTTAGCGCTTGAACGGGTTAAAGGATACGTTTTAAAATTACCTTACCTGAATTTACTTGCTTCTTTTGAGAGCGGCATTGATGCCCTCAGTTACTTAAAAAAAAATAAAGCGGATCTTATTTTTCTTGACATTAACATGGATGAACTTTCGGGGATTCAATTACTGGAAAGCGTAAAAATAGAAAGTGAAGTCATAATAACCACAGCCTACAATGAATACGCTCTTAAAGGGTATGATTTAAACGTAACCGATTACCTGTTAAAGCCATTTACTTTTGAACGCTTTATTCAGGCAATAGACAAAGCCCAAAATAATTTATCGCAGAAAAATAGTATTCCTGAAAAGAAATTTATTTTCATTAAGACTGAATACCGTTTGGAAAAATTACTTTTAAGCGAAATTCTTTATATTGAAGGAATGAGGGATTACCGGAGAATACACACCATAGATAAGAGACTCATGACATTGCAAACATTTAAAGAGTTTGAACAGGAAATACCACAAAATATTCTTTGCCGCGTACATAAATCTTTTATGGTATCTGTGGATAAAATTGTATCCGTGGAAAAAGACAGGATTAAAATTAAGGATCAGTTAATTCCAATCTCAGAAACGTATAAAAAAGAATTTCTAAGACTAATTAATCATTCGGTAAAATAACTACTTATTACCACTTGAGCTATTCTACTCCACGTGTAGCATTATTAAAACTTCAGGCTTACTATGCCACCCCTGCCCCATGGCAGTTCTTATACTTCTTCCCACTGCCGCATGGACAAGGATCATTCCTGCCAATTTTAGCTTCCACACGAATTGGTTGTGATTTGGGCTTTTGCTGCGCGTTTTGTTCTTCAATAGCCCGTTCGTCTCTGGTCTCAACTAATTTTTCTTTTTTTGGAGCCGGAGCTTGCTGTGTGAATCTAGCCTGAGGTTGATTGTTTTTTTCGTTGGGCAAGCCACCTTTCATTAAAAAGGAAATAACTTCTTTATTACTCTTAATAATCATTTCCTTAAACAAGTTGAAGGACTCCAATTTGTATATAACGAGCGGGTCTTTTTGTTCCAAAGAAGCATTTTGAACGGCTTGTTTTAAATCATCTAGTTCACGTAAATGCTCTTTCCACGAATCATCAATCATAGCAAGAACCACAGCCTTTTCAAATCCTAAAACCAAATCACGACCTTTGGTTTCAAATGCCTTTTTTAAATTGGCTAAAACCTGCACCACTTTAATGCCATCTGTAAACGGCGTGACAATGTTTTCAAACGTGTTGCTTTGATTGGTATATACATCTCTCACCACCGGGAATGCTTGTTCAGCAATTAACTGTGTTTTTTCAATGTAGTGATGTTGCGCCGCATCAAACAATTGTTGTATTAAATCATTTTCTTTCCCGCTGTTAAATTGTTGTTCTGTAAACGGACTTTCGATGCCGAAATTTTTAATACACTCCATCGTGAAGCCGTCGTAATCTTTAATCGGTTGGTATTCTTCCACAATACTGGAAGCCACCTCGTAAATCATATTGGCGATGTCAATACTTAGTTTGTCTCCATACAAAGCATTTTTCCTTCGTTTGTAAATCACGTCGCGTTGCGCATTCATCACGTCATCGTACTCGAGCAAACGTTTACGCGTTCCGAAGTGATTC
>CALMND010000494.1 GCA_937868565.1 uncultured Bacteroidota bacterium
TCTGTCAAAATCCAGTTTCATTTTTAATGCGGGCAACACAACATCCTGAACCTGAATTTCCCTTTCATAATAATTTTGACTCTCCTCTCCTTCGTTTTGGTTTTTCATCCAATTGGTATAGGCCCTTACTTTATATAAACCACCCAGAGCCTCTTTATCCAAAGCAAAATCTCCGGCTGCTTTTCCATTTTTCGCAATTAAATTAATTTTCTTCTCAACCGTGCCTTTAGGATTGATGAGTTCCACATAAACAATGTCACTTTTTGTAGACGGTTTTAATGAAAGTCCGTCCCTCACAAAGGCGCACAACCAAATATCATCCCCAGGTTCGTATAGAGGTTTATCCGTTTGTAGATAAAGTCTGTCTTCGGGTAGATGATTGTTATATTCTGTTAATTTTTGTTTCAATGATTGTATAAAATCATTTTCCAATGCAGCCTGAAAATAGCCTTCCGGAGTTAACCAGGTAGTGCCAAGCATGGCCAAAGTCGCGGCTGCAAAGAGCCAGGACATTTTTTTGTTTTTGGTAGTTTGCATAATATGTAGTTTTAGTAGTTTATTTTCTATTTAGATGCGCAGAGTTTTGGAATTCCATAAAGAAATCCGAGTGGATTGTAAAAATTCCATAGGCATGGCTTTTAAAATGAAAATTAAAAAAGCTCATGTTCTTTTGTTAGCGATAATCAATTCTTCCGGAAATACAGCTAGAATAAAGTGGTCTAGGTCAATCGACTCCGATACCAAATCTGTGTGATCCACCTAATCTGTCGCAAACAGAAAAAACCACTAGCCACACACAGTTTGTGCGCCTAGTGGTTGGTTAAAAATAAAGATGAGAAAAACGGGTATTAGATTTTAATAGTTACTATGTTTGAATGCTCTGTTATCTTTATATTGGCAAAAACGGACAATCATGAGTTCTGATTTGTGTAAATTAGTTTAATGCGTAGCTCAAAAACAAAGCACACGCAAAACCCCCAACTACATGCAGTAACAAAGACGTTTTAAATAGTAGTGCGCTCACCGAACTATCATAGCTCACCTTCCTAATATTCTTTATATTTATGATCGTTAAAGCGCACTCGAGAATCTTGTTAAACGTTTTACTTTCTTTTAAGTGTAATATCTAACCTATTAAGTTAATAAGATTTGAACCGAAGTTTTGGTAAGCCGCTAGTATAAATAATATCACAAGTTTTCGTATTATTGCTCCTTATGAACGCTAAAAAATCGATCTTATTTATTTTCCTCACCATTCTTATTGATTGCATCGGTTTGGGAATCATCATCCCAACCCTTCCCGCTTTAATACAGGAATTGAGCGGCGAAAACACAAGTATGGCAGCGACTTACGGAGGCTGGATGAACTTTTCTTACGCGGTAATGGCATTTATTTTTTCTCCGATACTGGGCGGTTTAAGTGACAAGTTTGGCAGAAGGCCAATCTTGTTGATATCTTTGTTTGGTTTGGGAGTGGATTATATTTTTTTAGCTTGCGCGCCTAGCGTTGCCTGGCTAATTGTTGGAAGAATTATTGCGGGAATTTGCGGAGCCAGTTTCACCACCGCCTCTGCATATATTGCAGATGTGAGCGACGAAACCAACCGCGCTAAAAATTTCGGAATGATAGGCGCTGCTTTTGGTGTGGGTTTTATTTTGGGTCCTTTATTAGGTTCTTTTTTTGGCAGTTTAGGAACAAAAGTCCCCTTTATTGCCGCTGCCGGTTTTTCGCTACTCAATTTTTTGTTTGGATATTTTATTTTACCCGAATCTCTTAAAAAAGAAAATCGCAGAGAATTCAGCTGGAAAAGAGCTAACCCCATTGGTTCACTCATACAGTTAAAAAAACACGAAACCGTTTTCAGTTTAGTCATTGTTCTTTTTATCCTGAATATTGCAGGGCAAGCTATGCCTTCCATCTGGACTTTCTTTTGTGTGGAACGTTTTCAGTGGAGCCAGGGTTGGATTGGACTTTCGCTTGCTTTCGTTGGAGTTATGGTTTCTATAGTTCAGGGAGGGTTAATTGGGATTATCACCAATAAATTAGGTGTTAAAAAAAGTATTTTCATTGGACTTGCTTTTTACATGACCGGCTTTTTTCTTTTCTCACTAGCCAACAAAAGCTGGATGATGTTTGCTTTTATGATACCATACGCAATGGGTGGCATTTCTGTCCCGAACATTCAAAGCATTTTATCGAGCAAGGTTGCTCCTAATGAACAAGGCGAATTGCAGGGAGGTTTAACCAGCCTTGTTAGTGTTACTGCCTTTATCGGACCCATTTTAATGACCAGTACTTTTACCTTTTTTACTAAATCTCCTGAAACTCTTTATTTCCCAGGAATATCCTTTTTAATTGGTGGCGTCCTAACCCTTATTAGCGTTATCATCTCTTACGGTGCCCTCAAAAAAATAGACCTTGCTGCCGGAGGTTAGGCCTGTAATAACCTTGTATTCAAGGGTTTCAGTCAAATTTTTATTTCCTCTTTAAAAAGGGTATCTTTGCGAGCTTAAGAAACAACATTTAATGAAAGATATTTTTGAAAAAATAAAAGCGAATCTTGGTCCTATTGGCGAACACGCAAAAGAATCTCACGGCTACTTTACCTTTCCAAAACTTACCGGCGATATTAACCCGCACATGGATTTTCGTGGTAAAAAATTATTAAACTGGAGTCTCAATAACTATCTTGGATTAGCAAATCATCCCGAAGTCCGCCAGGCAGACATTGATGGTGCTACACAATTTGGTTTGGCAGCACCAATGGGTGCGCGCATGATGA
>CALMND010000495.1 GCA_937868565.1 uncultured Bacteroidota bacterium
ATTACTCAACCACCACCTTCTTCACCACACTCAAACCATCAAATTTCGCTTTAAGGAAATAAACGCCAGGTGGCAATTTATTTTCTTCATTTAACAGTAGTTTGTGTTGGCCATTTGAATAAATTTCCTCAGTTTTTTCAACTACATTTTGGCCTGAGCTTGTAATAATACTTACTTTCAATTTTTTGATGTCGCTTAAGGTAAATGCCATGGTAAATCCACCATTTGTAGGATTAGGATATAAATTAAAATTAATGGATTTACTAAATTCATTCACTCCTAAAGGCGATTCGAAATTGATTTGGTCCAGATAAATACGATTTCCATTTCCGGCAGAGTCTTCCTTAAAATAAAAGCGAATGCGCACATTGTCGGAATTTAAGAAACTCAGGAAATTGGGATGTGTGCTTAAAACGTAGGATTTCCATTGGTTGCTGAGTGGCATAAAAAGTAATTGCGAAATGCCACCGGAACCGCTTGCCATAAAAGAAGGGGAGGGCACGTAAATATCCTTCCAACTTCCACCGCAATCATTGCTCGCTTGTACTTTAAAGACATCTTTTTGTGCGGCTGTGGACATAGCATAAGCGTAGTTGAATGTAAATATACTACCGGGGTTATTCAAAAAATCGTAAGAAGGCGTTTCTAAAATCTCTACCGAACCTCCAGGACTATTCTCAGCGTTTACAAACATACTTTGATTGCCATGTGAAGCGGCCACATTAGTAATATCCCATAAAGACAAAGGCGTTGTTGCGTTAATCACCGACCAATTTGCTGGTAAAGAAATTGATTCAAAACTCTCCTGGTGGGTATTGGTTACCTGTGCGGTACTAACTACGGCTGTGATGACAAGGCTTGCCGAGGAGGATCCATTCGCATTAGATACTGCGCAATTTACAGTTGTGTTGCCAATTCCATTAAATGTAAAAGTAGGATTGGCTAACGCAGCATTTGAAATTAAGGCATTGTTATTTGCGCTCCATAAATAGGATGTGGGATTAGCGTTGTAGGTGTATGAATTAATTACAATAGGTTTTCCGCTACAAACAACAGTGGACGGCAAAGCTATGATTTCCAACTTAGGGACACAGTTCGTTATTGTGGGAGTTACGCCAGTTGCCTGCAAATTGGCAGGGGTTGAAAGGTTGCTTCTAAAACCGTTAACGCAAGCATGCATTTTTGCCTTTTGTCCATTCGTAAACATGATTTTACAGGGGGCATAGTCCATGTAATTTTGTACATTTTCAATAATACCGGGATTACAAACGGCAGTATTGGCGAGATTGCAGACTGTAAATCCTTTTGTGATGGGTGTGTCCTGAACACCATCGTCACCGCAAACCACACCGGGTTGGTTGCTGAATCCCCATATGTGCGGTATGTCAAACCAATGTGCTGCTTCGTGAGTAATAGCCCATGAGTTGGCAACATTGCTGGTGCCAATGCTTCCACAAATATTATGTTGAGAAACGATTACGTCAGCTGCCGGACTTGGTGCTGTGCCGGGTAAAAAGGAATAGGCTGGCGCAATGTCGATTGATTTTACGATGTAAATGTTTAAATATTTTGAAGATGGCCAGGTATATATGAATGCATTAAAATCATTAGCACTCCAGTTTGTCTTGTTAGTGTAATGTCGAATGATACCATTCGTGCAATTGCCACTTGGGTCAAGTGTTGCTAATCTGAACTCAAATTGAACATTGGCAATATTATTGCTGAAGCTTGGAACAACATTTATCGTATCTGCATTTTGTTTTTGGTAGGTCATATTGAGAATTTTCATTTCATCAAGAATTTGCGCGTCCGAAATGTTTTCTGCTCCTCCGGTGTGCAAAATATGAAACACAACAGGAATGGTATACGTTGGTACTAATGCGGCCTGACTAGAATGGTTCTGAGGCAAGGTCTTCAGTCGGCTGCTTTGCTGAAGTGAGTCGAAACGAATCTTGACCTCGGGATGCAGTTTAAACAAATTATTCATCACTTCTGCCTGGCCACATAAGCTGTGATTTTGCGCATTCAGTGTTTGAGCTAGAAAAGGAAGTAATAAAAGTGTGAACGTAATTTTTTTGAACATAATTAATCTTGCATGTTTATTGTCAAATGTATTTACATTTTTTAGGAAAAATTTGTCAAATCCTGCTAATAGGAAGGCTGGTCGAAATTGTATTTGGATGGGGGGCATACAAAATGCTTTTTGAAGGCTTTACTAAAAGAGTAGACATCGTTAAAGCCACAGAGCAGCGCCACTTCAGAAATGGAGTGGTGCCGGGCTTGTAGAAGCTGTTGAGCCAATTCCATACGTTTTTTTAACAAGTATTGGTGGGGACTTATATTGAAGAAATTTTTAAATAACCGGAAGAAATGATATTCAGAAAAGCCGTTGGCAGCAGCTATTTTTTGAATACTGGTTTGGGTAAGAAAGGTTTCATCGATTTGATGTTTTACGTTAATTAGTTTACGGAAAAGCTCTTTTCGGGTAGATGACTTTACGGCTTTAATGCGTTTAAAGGCGTAGAGTCTGGGAAGACAATCGGCTACTAATGATTCGGCAATTTTGTAATAAGTTTCACATTCTGGCTGAAGATAATTAACACCCTGAGTTATAACATGTGGTTGTATTTTAAGTAGGGTGTTTCCCACATTTGTTCTGAGCGCAGAATATTTACTTTCTGGAAATTCTGAGGAACACATCAAATGCCATAGATCCTGGTTTTCTAAATCTATTGCCGATGTCAGGTGATAAGAAAGCACCTCATTCAGAATATCCTTGCTCAGATCCACGCAGATTCCCCTAACGGACGTTTTGCTGTCAATAAGTAATGAAACATCACCACTAAACCCGGCCAACAAATATTCACCTGCTGCCACTTTAAAATCAACTCCGTTCAATTGATAGTTTTCGATCCCACTTAAAACATATTTAATTGCAAAATTTCTAATCGTGCCCTTGACCTCTAATTCTGTGAATGAAGAAAAATCCATTATACATGTGTTCTCAATCCGTGGTTTGAAATTTGAATATTGAGGTGTTTCTGTCATTCGACCAATTTTACTTTTCTAACCTGCCATCTAATAAATTCACAATCCGCGAACCGTAGGTAGCGTTTTTTTCTGAATGTGTTACCTGGATAATAGTTACACCTTCTTCTTTATTTATTTCACTAAACAGCTCCATAATTTCTTCACCTTGCTTTGAGTTCAGATTTCCCGTTGGTTCATCTGCTAACAATAGTTTTGGTTTGGCAATTAAGGCCCTTGCAATTCCGACCAATTGTTGCTGTCCACCCGAGAGTTGCGTTGGAAATAAATCCTTTTTACCGACTATGTTAAACCTATCAAGTATGTCAGACACCATGGCTTTTCTGTCGGAGCTCTTATAATCCTGATAGAGCAGGGGAGTTTCAATATTTTCGTAAACAGTTAGTTCATCAATTAAATGGTATGCCTGAAAAACAAAGCCAATATATTTTTTATATAATTCTGAACGGTGTTTTTCTTTTAGTTTGTGTACAGATTCGTGCAGGAAATTATATTCACCTTCATCAAATCCATCCAACATCCCTATTACATTTAAGAGCGTTGATTTACCTGAGCCGGATGGTCCCATGATGGAAACAAACTCTCCTTCTTTAATGTTTAAGTTAATGTCGCGGAGAAGAAATGTTTTTTCTCCAGCTGTTTTTACTGATTTGTAAACGTTTTTTAATTCTATCATTTCGTATCCAATTATATTACTTTGGGGATGTCCTATTCCGTTCTTAAATTTTTTACAGGATTTGAAGTTGCCGCCTTAATTGTTTGATAGGATAGTGTAATGGCAGCAAGCAGAAAAATTAATGTACCTGCCACTGCAAATGTTTGCCAGTTTATTTCGATATGATAGGCAAAATTCTGAAACCAGATATCAACGGCGTACCAAGCCAATGGAATGGCTAACACAAACGAAAGTAAAATAAGAAGTGTGAAATTTTTTGTAATTGTAAGCGACAGGTCAATAACTCCAGCACCTAGTATTTTACGTAACCCAATTTCTTTGGTACGTTTTTGAACCGATAAAAGTGTAAGTCCAAATAAACCAATACAAGAAATGAAAACGGTAAGTATGGCTGAAAATGTAATGATCTGTTTCCATTTAGCTTCTTCTTCGTATGATTTACCTATTTCATCTTCCACAAATTTACAATCGAAAGGATGATAAGGAATAAGTTTGTTGTAGATTGCCTCTATAGCTGTTTTAGCGTTTGCTACCTGACCTTCTTTTATTCTAATCATAAACATTCCATACTCAAGAAAAGGTTCAGTACTAAAAAGTTGAGGATTAATTTCATTTTTAAGTGATTCGTAATGGTAGTTTTTAACAACACCAATCACCGTAAGCTTTGTGTCGCTACCATTTAAAAAGTCAATTGTTTTACCAACAACTGAGCCTTTCCAACCAACTTTTTTTGCATACGCCTCATTTATTAATACGGAAGTGGTTGAATCGCCAGGAAAATCTTTTGAAAAATTGCGCCCCTCAATTAAAGGAACACCTATTGTTGCTAAATAATCTTCATCGATGTGTTCATAGCGTACATCTGTTTCTTTTCCGTTAGCTCTTGAGTTTGTTATCCAACCACCGTTCATACGTGGTGCAACCGATGCAACTCCAGGTACTTGTAGTATTTCGTTTTTAAAAACTTGCATTAGTTTTTTGTCATCATTTCGCCCTACAGTGAGCTGTAATAGGTTCTTCGGATTATAACCTAATTCTTTATGGGTGAGGTAATCAAATTGGTTGTAAATAAAAATGGTGGCAATGATTAAAAAGGTGGCTAAAGAAAATTGAAAAATAATAAGTGCTTTTGAAAAATAATTATTACCCGAAAAATTTATTTTTCGATAGAGTGTTTGAACTGGATTAAAACCTGAAAGCACCAACGCAGGGTAGAATCCAGCTGCAACAACAGTAAAAAGAAACAACCAAAAAATACCACCAACTAGTTTTGCATCGATCATGTATTGCAGTTTGAGTTGTTTATTAGTGAGTTCATTGAATAAGGGTAAACAAAGTTGTGCTAAGACAATCCCAGAGACAAAAGCAATAAAACAAATCACAAATGATTCACCTAAGAACTGGTAAATTAATTGTTTTCGACTCCCTCCAATAACTTTTCTTACTCCTACTTCCTTGGCACGACGTAAGGATTGCGCAACAGTTAAGTTGACAAAGTTAATACAGGCTATTACTAAAATTAGAATTGCAATTGCGCTTAGAATATAGGAATAGATTGGATTACTTTGTTCTGGAGAATCTTCTATGTCCGGATTAAGGTGCATGTTTAGCATGGGTTGAAGACCCCAAGTAAAATTAACTCCATTTCCCTTAACACCTTTTCTTATGATATTTGACTTTGTCTCGTACACTTTGTTCATTTTCTTTATAACTAAATTTACATCCGAAACATTATTAAGTAAAACAAATGTTGGAAAACCAATCATGAACCAACCATCATCTGTTCTCTTTCTGTCCTTGTAATTGAAGGAAGCAAGCATCTTGAATTTAATACTCGAGTTTTGCGGTGCATTTTTTGACACTCCCGAAATGGTAAACGGTTCATACTTCTCGTTTACTTCTATTTCTATGGTTTTACCAACAACATCAATAGTATTAAAATATTTTAGAGCCATTTCCTCCGTGAGAACAACGGAATAGATATCTTTTAATACGTTGGCGGAATTGCCTTTTATAAGTGGGAAAGATAAAGTGGTGAAAAAATTATCGTCCACCCAAGTTACTTGTTGCTCAAACGATTCATTACCGCGCTTTATCACCATGTCACGTTTTTGAACACGTATGGCTTCTTTTATTTCCGGAATCTCGGCTTTAAAAACTGAGCCATGCATTGGACCGCTTACCCCATAGATTTTGCTTGTGCCGTCCTGCTCAGTAATTTGGCAGGTGAGTTGGTAGAGCTCATTTTTATTTTTATGAAATGCATCAAAACTTATTTCATCTTTGGTGTAAAGCATAATAAGCAGGCACACTAAAAGACCAAGACTCAGTCCCGCTATATTTATAAACGTGAAGGCTTTGTTTCTCCATAAATTGCGTAACGCCGTTATAACATAGTTTTTTAACATTTTCTTCTCGTATTAATTTTTTATTATTTCGTGAATCTTTCCTAATCAATCATTCTATTCTTAAACTCTTTACAGGATTGGAAAATGCGGCTTTATAGGCTTGAATGCTAACGGTTAAAAAAGCTATCAAAAAAGCAAGCGTTCCGGCTAAAGCAAATACCCATAAATGAATGTCAATTTTATATGCATAATCTTGCAGCCATTTGTTCATGCCATACCAGGCAATAGGCGAAGCTACAATAAAGGAGATTATAACAAGTTTTAAAAAATCTTTAGAAAGCAAAGAAACAATGCCGTTTGCACTCGAACCTAAAACTTTTCTTATGCCAATTTCTTTAACCCTTTGTTTGATTGTGAAAGAGGCTAAACCAAATAAACCCAAACAAGCTACTAAAATGGATAAGAAGGTAAAGGCACTTAAAACAGTTTTCATGTTTTGTTCAGACCGATATTGCGCATTAAATTCGTCTTCGGCAAAATAATATTTGAAAGGGCTTTGGGTGGCAATTGATTTCCAGGTTTTTTCTATGTCGCTCATTGTTGCAGTTAGGTTGTTAGTTTTTAAGCGTAGGCTTATTTTATTGCACCACTCTGGAAACACGTGTATTAGCAAGGGTTCTATATTCTCGTGTAAGGAAGCAAAGTTAAAATCTTTAAATACCCCAATTACTTTTCCGTTTTTTAATCCACCCCATTCTATTTTTTTTCCAAGAGCTTCTTTGGGTGTCTTCCAGTTAAAACTTTTAACAGCAGCTTCATTAACCATAAAGGCTTCAGTAGCATCTGTGGCAAAGCTCTTGGAAAAGTCACGACCCGCTGCCAATTTAATTTCAAAGGTTTTCAAAAAATTTTCATCTGAACAAATAACGTAAGATGCGGTCATCTCGTTTTGAGCCCTGCCTTCCGGCAACATGGTAATATTGGATGTACTTTTAAATGAAAAGGAATTAAGACTACCATTCACTACTTTTGGGTTTTTTAGCAGTTCTGCTAAAAGCACATCTGCCTTACGGGCATCTCCTGTTCCGTACTCAAGTTTTAAGATTTGTTCTTTATTTAATCCAATATTTCTATTTTGAATA
>CALMND010000496.1 GCA_937868565.1 uncultured Bacteroidota bacterium
TGAAAAAAATTCAGGAAATCGGAAGGTCTGATAGCAAAACCAGTTTTAACCTGTGAACCGATTTTTAAAGAATAAAAGTCATAATCTTACGGGATTAATACGGGAGGCGAAGTTACTACAAATCCCGTAATTTTGTGACAAAAAAAGCACAAAAAAGCATAATTTGATGGTTTTTAATAAAAAACCTGTTTTTTTACGTAATTTTAAACGTTTATTGCCAAAAATCCCCAAAAAAGATGATTTTTTCGACCAAAATAAAGAAGACGCTTATAGCAGTTTGTGTTATTCTAACACTTTTTATAGGGTTTTCTTATACCCCGGATTATTTCGAAATAAGTAAAAACCTCGACATTTTTAACTCGGTTTATAAGGAACTTAACATGGTTTATGTGGATGGCACAAAGCCCGGACAACTTATGAAAACCGGTATTGATGCCATGTTGAACTCATTGGATCCATACACGGTTTATTATACGGAGAGTGATATTGAAGATTATCGTTTTATGACAACCGGTGAATACGGGGGTATTGGCGCAACGGTGAATGATTTTGCAGGTAAAATAATGATTACCGAGCCTTATGAAGGATTTGGGGCTTTTAAAGCCGGATTGCGCGCGGGTGATCAAATAATTGGCGTGAACGGGAATAATGTGCTGGGCAAGAAAAGTGATGACATTAGTACGCTATTAAAAGGTCAGGCCGGTACGCCAATTAAATTAAAGATTCAAAAAGCGGGGCAGGCAATTCCTGTGGAGATAAATTTAAATAGAGAAGAAATAAAAACCAAAGCGGTGCCTTATTACGGGATGCTTCCGGATAACGAAACGGGTTATATAAAACTTATCACATTTACCGAAAACTGTAGCGGTGCTTTAAAAGATGCGTTAACGGATTTAAAAAGCAAAGGTTGTAAAAAACTGGTGCTTGACTTACGCGGTAATTTGGGCGGTCTTTTGCAGGAAGCTGTAAACATCGTTAATTTTTTTATTGAAAAAGGGCAGGAAGTTGTTTATACAAAAGGCAAAGTAAGCGAATGGGATCGCAGTTATCTATCTGTGTATAATCCTATTGATACTCAAATTCCTTTGGTAGTGCTGGTAGATGAAAACTCGGCTTCCGCCTCCGAGATTGTGTGTGGCGCTTTACAGGATGTTGATCGTGCCGTTATCGTCGGAAAACGTACCTACGGAAAAGGTCTTGTTCAACAAACCAAGGAATTAGTATACGGCACGCAAATTAAAATTACGGTTGCCAAATATTACATTCCAAGTGGACGTTGCGTTCAGGCTTTAGACTATAGTAATAAAGACGAGGAAGGGCGTGTGGAAAAGGTACCTGATAGTTTAATCACAGCCTTTAAAACAAAAGGCGGGCGTATTGTTTATGATGGTGCCGGAATTATGCCGGATGTTAAAACACCCGACGAAAAATATGATCACATTTTATTAGCCCTGATTTCAAAATATCATATTTTTAATTACGCCACAGACTATAATTTAAAACACAAAGAAATTGCAAGCATTAAAGATTTTCAGTTAAGCGACGCAGAGTATCAGGATTTTATAAATTACTTAAAAGACAAAGATTATACCTACAAAACTAAAAGCGAGGTGGAACTGGATGCTCTGAAAAAAAATGCTGAAGAAGAAAAATATTTTTCTACGATTAAAACAGAGTATGAAAGCCTTGCCGAGAAAATGAAGCAGGATAAAAAAGAAGACTTAACAAAATACAAACCACTCATTAAAAAATACCTGGAAGAAGAAATTGTTTCGCGATATTATTTTCAAAAAGGCAGAATAGAATTTGCCTTAAAAAACGACATCGATTTAAAAGAAGCCAAGATGATTTTAACAGATGCCGACAAAATGAAAACAATTTTAACTAGCATCGGAAAACCAACTAAACCCTTTAATATTAAAAAGAAGTTTTAGCTATTTATTTTAGCTTAATTTAAGAAGGCAATTGCAAGTCATAAATTAAGTTGAGCGAGTCGCAAGGCATTGACTACCAAATGAAGCAAAGCCATATGGGGCGATATTACCATTGAAAATTCTTCACCACGTCCACAAACAATTTCACTTTTTCTTTATCTAAATCCGGGTACAAGCCGTGTCCAAGATTACATATATATTTTTGTCTACCAAATGCTTTAAGCATTTTCTGCGTTTCACTAACAATCGTTTTTTCGTCAGCGTAAAGTAAACATGGATCTGCGTTACCCTGTAACGTTTTAGTTGGTGCTTGTTTTCTGGCGACTAAAGGATGAATCGTCCAGTCGAGCCCAATAGTGGAACAAGACGTTTCCGAAATTTTTTCAAGGGCATAATGCGCATCTTTTGCAAAAACAGTTACGGGAACTGATGAAGCAATCGCGTCACAAATCTTAGAGATGTACTTTAATGAAAACTCATAATACATGTTTTCACTTAAAACACCGGCCCAGGAATCAAAAATCTGGATTAAGTCGGCACCAGATGTTATCTGTGCTTTTACATAGTTAATAATACTAAGCGTTATTTTTTCGAGTAAAATATGCGACAATTCGGGTTGGGTGTACAAAAACTGCTTTGCCTTACTAAACGTTTTGCTTCCGCTACCTTCAATCATATATGCAAACAAGGTCCAGGGAGCACCGGTAAATCCAATAAGCGGCACTCTGTTATCCAGCTCTTTTTTACTCAAGGCAATAGCTTGCATCACATAATCTAAATCGCCGGCCTCAGCAATTTTTAATTGTTGGATGTCTTCTTTGGATTTAATGGTTTTTTCAAACCAGGGCCCTTTGGCTTCAATCATTTGGTAGGGTAGACCCATGGCTTCCGGTATTACTAAAATATCACTAAAAATAATGGCGGCATCCACACCAAGAATGTTTACCGGTTGAATTGTAACTTCGCACGAAAGTTCAGGATTTTTTACAAAATCAATAAAATTTTTGGCTTTGGCACGGGTAGCGCGATACTCTGGTAATATTCTACCCGCCTGACGCATAAGCCAGACTGGAGCACGCTCCACCTCGACACCTCTTGCAGCCTTTAATAGTAAATCGTTTCTTAACATTTGGCAAAGGTACACGCATTCATGTATTATAAAAACTGAATTTTAATTTTAGCATGATGGCGACTTACTAAAAATCATTTGTTTATGCGAATATTGGGCAGTATCTTGCATTAGATATGGATACAATGAAGAAATTATTTTTGGGTATTTGTTTTAGTTTATGCAGTCAAACAATTTTTTTCGCCCAGCAACATTTTTGTTCAAGAACAAAATCGGCCACTTTGGCCAGGGAAATGAATTTACAGGCCAAATCTGCTCTTGCAGGCCAAATTCAGCATGAGTTGAAGTATGATGTCAAGTTTGTTCATCTTAATTTGAACCTTGAGAGGACAAATAAAATCATCAGCGGTGGTGTGAAAACGATTGCCACGGTGACCGCCGCCGTATTAGATACTTTTATGACTATTTTACATCAAAATCACACCATTGATTCTATTCGTTTTAACGGAGCCTTGGTCTCTTCGGTTAGAAAAGACAGTATGATTAAAGTGGGCTTGCCAATTTCGTTGGCGAGCGGCACAACATTTACCTCCATAGTTTATTATCATGGCACTGCTCCAAATGGTGGAGCTGCCATAGGAAGTGGGTTCAGCAGTGCAACTTCCTTTTGGGGAAATACAAACAGAGCAACCTGGAGCTTAAGCGAAAGTTTTGTAGCTTATCACTGGTGGCCATGTAAACAAATTTTAACTGACAAAATTGATTCGAGTTGGGTTTTTGTTACTACCGACTCAACAAATAAAGTTGGTTCAAATGGTTTACTTAAAAATGTGGTCGTTATAGGAAATAAAAAACGATATGAATGGAAATCTAAAATGCCAATTGCTTATTATTTAATTTCGGTAGCCGTTTCAAAATTTAAAGAATATAATCTCTATGCCAAGCCACAGTATCTGGCTAATGATTCTATACTTATTCAAAACTACATTGATGAAGCAGCGTGGAATAACAATGGCTGGCAGACATCCGATAAATTGGAATTGAATAAAATGCCACAAGTGATGAATTTCCTTTGCAAAATGTATGGCATGTATCCTTTTTACAAAGAAAAGTACGGACATTGCATGGTGGCATTGGGCGGAGGCATGGAGCATAATACGATGACGACCATCGGTTTTTTTGATTATTATATTAATGCTCATGAATTAGGACATCAGTGGTGGGGTGATAACGTAACCTGCAAAAGCTGGGGCGATATCTGGATAAACGAAGGTTTTGCTTCCTATACCGAACATCTTGTTGCAGAATATCTTGATTTGCCAAATTTCGCAACAAATTTAAATAGTGCGCATGGTAATGTTATGAGCCAGCCGGGTGGCAGTTGTTACTTTACCAATCAGGATACCATGAATAGTGCCCGAATTTTTAGTTCGCGCTTAACCTACGACAAGGGCGGCGCTATTATTCATTCATTACGTTTTCTTACAAACAACGATTCTTTGTGGTTCAAAACATTAAGAGGTTTTCAAAACACCTATAAAAACAGCACGGCCTCAGTCATTGATTTTAAAAATTATTATCAAACTCAAACGGGGATTAATCCAACCCAGTTTTTTAACCAGTGGTATTATGGCGAGGGCTATCCAACCTTTATTGTAAAGTTTAATAAAATTGGAAATAATTTAATTGTAAGAAGCACTCAAACCGTAAGTATGCCAGGCGTAACCCCGGTATTTATTACCCCCCTTGAGTATAAAATTAAACGAACCGGTTTGGCAGATACACTTGTTCGGGTAATGCATACTAATCCAACCGAGACTTACTCTTTTGCAATGAATGGAACCGTAACGTCAATACAATGCGATCCTAACAATTGGATTATTAATAAAGTTCTGGGCCCATCTCGCGACACTACTTTAGGTGTTCCAATTGAAACTAATCTTGTAACGAAGGAACAAGGTGCTGATATGATTCGCGTGTCTCCCAATCCCGGAAAAGGAATTTTTTCAATTACAACAAAAGGAGCGGCTGTTTACCGTGCAAAGATATTTGATTTAAGCGGAAAATTAGTTTTGGAAAAAAACATTGAAAAAGAACAATTTGTAGATTTGAGTCATTACGCCCCGGGTGTTTATGTGATCAAGTGCTTTGATGAAAATGCCAAGGAAAATTTTTCTCAAAAAATTATCAAAGAATAAGAGCAATTTAGTTTCAGTCGCTAAGCTGTTTTCAGTGTAACCGAAAGTTGTTTTTCATTATACGAAGCTGAGTAGCTGTAACCTGTTCCGAAAGGCATAAAGGTTTTCGGATTTAATGTGTCGGCACATACGTAAACACTGTTGCATAGCACCTTTTATTAGCAACGTATTTATAAGGTATATCAAAGGCGTACAAATTCCTTTGAGTGGGTTAAATGATTATTGGCAGGGGTTTGTAAATTTGGGCTGAGGAGATCACATGGGCTTAAAAGTGATCAGATTAAATTGCAAACGTTATTTTAAAACGTCCTCGTTACAAACGAGGATGAGGGGGGAAGTTCTATATCGGCTTGCCCAAGCAGTTTTAATAGTTCCATATCATCCAAACTCTATTGTTTATTAATGAAAGTTGGCTGGAAACTTTTATAAGTTCCTTGTTTTATATAAGTGCCTCATTTATAGGATTTCACAACTAACTGTTTTAACTATCTAAAATAGAGGTAGGTCTTATTTTAGAAAAACGCAAAAAACTAAAATAAGAGCCTTGGCTATTTTAGATTGATAGTGTAGAGCAAGCTAATTTGCTGATTTTGAGCGACTAATTGCGGATATTTTTCAGTTGAACCCAAATTATACATTAAGGATTCGTAATAGACTTGCAAATGAAATATCTGGCTTGAAGGAATTAAAAATTTAGTATCTGTGAATAAAATTACGGAAGAGGGAGGCATGGTCAGGCCATTTGGCGGCTTCGAACTCCAAATTACTTTGTGAAGGATTATGGGACGATCGACGCTTTGCCAATTGAGAAGAGTTAACTATAAATTATACTACCTGGGATTTAACCTTTCCAAAAGCCTCCAATTCCATAAACTTGGACTTAAAAAGATTCGGCGGCATTTTCTTTTTAAGCAAGCTATGAAAATTCTCATCGTGTGTAGAAAGAATTATTTGTTTCTTTTCGTTAATCACCAAACTTCTAAAAAGGTCTATGGTCGATAAAATATTTATACTATCCATTGACTGTATAGGATCATCTATAAAAATACAATTGACTGGTTTTCCTTCGTTATCTTTTGTATTTAAAGCCTTAGCAAGAAATATACTTAAGCTTAATATATTTAGTTGAGCGGTACTAAAGTATAAATTTGGTATTATCAGATCATCTGAATTATCTTTATAAAGGCAGATGTTTAATTTTGGCTTGTCATCTTTAAAATCACAAATGAATTTTATCTTTTTATAGTCGGGGTGGGGATCAATTCTACGGTAAAGATCATTTATTAGGTCTTGGTAGAAAAATGAATTGATTTGGTCATCCAGATATTTAGTTACTTCAATCTTTTCATAATTCAATCCTTTGCTCACATTCTCTTCAAGAATTTTCAATCTTGTCTTTAGTTCGGCCTCTGTTTTCTTGGCTTGCTCATATTTCAAAAACGGCTCAACATTTTTCTTTAATTCAATTAGTAAACTATATTCCTTTATTTTTTTCCCATATTTTTCAATTTCAGACTTAGTATGAACTTTTCTTTGATTCAACTCACTAATGAGGGTTTCTCTGTCTAGTTTTCCAATGTCAGTATTCAGTTTTGAATTGACCTCTTGTTCAAATCCGATCACTACTTGTTGAAGTGTTTCCAGAGTTTTAATAATTAGTTCGAGCTCTTTTCGATCAAAATCTTCAGTACTACTCTTTAAAACTTCATCTATACCAGAAATTTGTTTTAAAATTTCTTCACTTTTTAATTTGTTTTCCTTTATATTTTTTGTGTGACCTTCGATCTTATCAATAAGGTGATTTATCTCTACTTTTTGATCTGGAAATATTTCACGAAAGTAATTTGTAATTTTCAAGCGATCTTTATCCTCCATCAAAACTTTAATTTCTCTATTAAAAACTTCAATTCTATCTAATAGAGTAGATAACTTTAATGTTTCAGTGCTCATATCTGTCTGGCATTTGGCTAAATCTTCGGTTACTTGTTTTAAATCATCTTTGATTTTAACCAAATTAAGTTTACTGCTTTTTTCATACTCTTCATGGGGCATACCGTTTAGAATAGAATTATAATTCTGAATGTTGGATAGGATTTCGTTATGCTCTCCAAGGACTTTCCCTTTATTCTCTTGCGATTTGGCTAGAGCCTCTTTAAGTTCAGCGACTTTCCCATTTTTTTCTACCAGTTTCGTGTTTAACGAACTAATAAGAGTTTTTTTACTCATATCCAACTTAGTGGAAAATTCAAGCACCTGCTTTTCTATTATGCTTCGCTCTTCTAGATAGCCTGAAAGCAAGTTTGAAAGCAGAGAATTTTTCGCAACTTTGTCGGCAAGCTCGTTATATGAATTATATTCATAACTACAAAGTGGGCAGGTTGATGCTTGATTCTTATCAATTATCTCAGCGCCTTTTGTAATAAATTGAGCGATGTCCTGGTTCAAAGCCTCTTGATTTTCTATCTTTAGATTAATTCCGTTAAGTTCTTCTCTCTTATTTTTTACATCTTTTTCAATTTTTTCTATTTCTACAATTAAGTCTTTTAAAGAAATAAATTCGGATTCAAAGATTGAAGGAAGTTGATCTTTTTTAACGTCATCAAGCGAAAGGTTAATATTTGAAATTTCCTGTTGAAGGCCTGAGATTGATTTTTCAATTAATTTTATATTTTCATCTTCCAAATCAATTTTGGTTCGGAGTTCTTTAAGAGCTTTTTCATCACTATTAAACTTTGTAAGTAATTTTGGAAGCCCTTCAATTTGAATTTCCAATGACTTTATTTGCTTATTTAGGGTATTAATTATTGTTTGATGTGATTTCTCTTTAAGTTTTAATTCTGAGATTAAAGCACCTATGGGGTCCATACTTTTTCTGGCCTCATTTATTTCCTGATACTTCTTTTCAATTTCTAGTTTATTTCTTAAATAAGCTGGAAACAATTTTTGAATGTCTTCAAGGTTTTCCTTTTCTGCAATGAGTTTCTTTTGTGTTTCTGAGATATTATCAATTTCAACCAGTAACTTTTTGCGTAATAAAAATTGCTCGAGATTATTTTTTAAAATGTTCTCCTTGGCTTTCTGAGCCTCAAATTTCACTTTAGAGTCAAAATATACCTCAATACCTTTTCGCTCTTCACTCCCAGAAAAAGTAATGTCTATAAATTCCGAAAGAGACTCCGATTTTATTTTTTCATAATTTAAGTCGCTGATTCGCTCCGATATGGTGTTAGATAAATTTAAAGATGCCTTCTCGTCAAAGGACGCATCTATTATATTTATTGACTCTCCTAAGTTTTTTAGTTCAATAACTTTATCATTTACTTTCTTTAAAATATCCCTGTCTCCGTCAAAATCCAACTTTATTTGAATTCCTTGTAAATTTTTCTTTATCTCTTCAATCCGCTTCTCATTTAATGATATCAGCTCCACTAACTTTCTGTAATAGTCATCAATATTACTATCTCCGAAGTATTCGACGAATTTATTATAGCGTTCATAAGGATCATCTACTTTCAAAAACGCATCAATCCACTCCTGAGATAGTATAACTGATTGAAAGTATTTATTCTTTACCTTATTTTCGTCAAAGTCAAAGTCTGCTGCGTCTTTACGTTTGTTTTTCGGAACACTTTTTTCAATTGGGTTCGTTGAACTAGTCGTATAAATTTTTATTTCTGTTAAAACATCATCAGTCGCAAATCTATTCCTTAATATATTTTGACCTTTTTTATTAGCGGCTATAAATCTCTCTGATTTAGCAGCGTCTTTATTTAGTTTGAGGTTTTTGAGAAAACGACTAACACTTTCAGTTACCCCATATTCCACTGCATCGTAGAATGAGGTTTTGCCAAAACCATTTGGAGCATAAATGGAGACAAAATCAGCAATATTTTCGCTCGCATCTTGCGATATACTAAAGTCAAAAGTGCCATCTTCAACTTTATTGTAGGCTCTAAAAGCCTGTATTTTTACTTTTTTAAATTTCATTTTAATAAAGCTGTT
Organism: uncultured Bacteroidota bacterium; assembly: GCA_937868565.1. Lineage (GTDB taxonomy): Bacteria > Bacteroidota > Bacteroidia > B-17B0 > Aurantibacillaceae > Aurantibacillus. The sequence continues at coordinate 9,204 of CALMND010000496.1, forward strand.
TCAATTTTAGTTAAGGCGTCTCCAATCAAATCCTCCTTATTCTTTTTTGTTTTAGATAATTCAATGCTGTCTATAAATCCCGAGATTAATTTATTTTTTGAAAACGGTAATTTTTGTTTTTCAAAGACCGTCGTTTTTAAATTATTATTGGTTATATGTTCAGAAAACAAGAATTTTTTAAAATCGACATCATTAATCTTTTCGTGGTTATCAACAACAATTTTTCTGCTGGACATTATATCATGTTCTATCTTGTGCTTTAAATCCCTATCTACATTAACTGGAATAATAAATAGTAAATAAATATTCCAAATCTCAAATTCAGAGTCGAGAGAAGACTGAAAATACACACCAATCATATTCCTAATTTTTTCCCATGTAATTTTGAGCGTTTCTTCCGCATCGCATTCAATAAAAAAAGCGTGCACGGAGCCTCCGTAATTATCCGTATCCATATCAAATTTTTGATTCGGAAAACTTTCTCTTAATATTTCTAATATAGTTTTACTCATAAGTTGATAAAATAGTGTATTCGGCTTTTAACTTATCTAATAACGTAACATCATCCAGGATTTCAGCATATTCAGCATGTTTACTCACAATAGCATGATTTTTAAAATATTCCACATGAATAAATTTATATTCTGAAAGAGGAAAGTTCATTCCACTATCAATTTGTAATAGTTCACGATTATGGCTTCTAACGGCCTGATTAATCATAGGTATTTTGCGATCAAGTATATAAAAGTCATTAATTGGAGGCTTTTTACAACCTACAATTACAATTCCGTTACGTTTAAGGCCTTTAAAGTCGGAGTAGATGATATTATCTAGTTCTGAAGACCAGTCTTCGTCTGTGTCTGAGCAAATCAAACGTATATTATTGAAGCCATCTTTTACCGATTCCTCAGATAAATTTCCTTCCCGCAACAAATTGAGAATCGTGAGAAATTCAAGCCAGATTAACCATATATATTTGGATTGAAGCGTTTCATTGCCTTGTTTATATAGTAGCAATCTGTTTTCAAATAAATTCTTAATGCCAAAGGGTGTTAAGGGGCTATTAATTACCTCGTTGGTTTTATTCTTTAGGAAATTCTTAACATGTTCAATGTTCTGGTTTCCAAAACCCGCATTCAGGTTAAAAGCTTCGTTTTTCAGAAACGAAAAAGATTTTAAAAAGGGCGGATAAAGCCTTTCTAGATTTTGCCTATATTCATTATAATTTATAATCTCGTTTATGTGCTTAATTGGCACGAAACCAATTTGCCCAGCTGGATATAGCGAGCTTGCCATTTTACTTTGAATACCAATTATAGATATATAATTTCCAACCACTTTTAATACGCCGCAACCTGACATCCCTTCAATATTCACTTGATTTAATGTCCCAAATAGTTGCGCGCTATGCGAATAATTAGCCGAGGCAATTAGTCTTTCTATTCTGTGAGTAGTATATTTTTCTCCCGCATTATTGCCCCCCAAAGTATTTGGGAAACCACATAAGTCGTAATCAGTACTAGTATTCAGGAGCTCGCTTGCAACTATTTGGTCAAAATTAGTCTGAGGTGGTGTAATTTTTAAAATCGCCACATCTGCTTCTTTATGCGGAAAATATGTAGTACCCTTTACAAGAGTAAAAGGAATTTGCTCTTCAATCCATCCGTTTGCTGTCTGAATGTTTTTTGTAATAGTAACCGGGGTGTTATCGGGATATTCTTTTTTTTGAGTTTGCCCCCTTTCATCTTCCTCCTCATCGAAGAATAGATGTTTGGCAGTTAATATATAAGTGTAATCTGCTGTCATAGGTTGAAAGAAACATCCACTTCCTTCACCTACGATTACACTGTATCGCTTTAAATCGTCATTATTCATTCTTTATTGTGAGCTCTGAGATGACATTAATTTTAAAATCTTTATAGTCTAAAAAATCCTGCTTTGAAAAAACACTTTCTTTTACATTTTTATAATTAAAATGAAAAGTTGCCTTCGGGTTTTCCTTCATAATTCTAGCCAATGTTCGTTTGTTTGGGTGGTTGTGGCCGGAACTATCCGTACTTATTATATAATTATCCGCTTTTATAATTTCCAGCAGTTCTATATTGGTATTGCTTTTACTTCCATGATGAGACACTTTAAATAATTCCACTTTAAGAGGCTTTTCCTTACTGTGACCAAGGCTCTTTAAATAGTTCGCAATCCCTTTTGGATGCGAATCCCCTAAGAACAAATAACTTTTTCCCTTAATGCTAAGAATAAAAGAAATAGAGCTACCATTTTTTACACTGCTGTCTTGAACAAAATTAAAACCTGGTTTATCTTCTTCTAAGATAAAATCTTTAATATTAATATCCCAGTCTTTTTCCTTGGCTGCCGTATATGCCCTATCTCCGGTTACTTTTTTATACTCTTTTAAAAGCTTTTTTAATTGTGCCTCATCAGGGGATAGAACATGCATATTAATTCCGTGCTCTTTTAGTTCTTGTCCTTGAATAACTATTTTGCCATCCCATAATTTGTTCTTATGAAGATATTCTTCAAAATCAATCGCTTCGTTAACGCCAGTATCGTGATTCTTAAATATTTTTAATCCGACAGATAAATCGGAATTTTCAGGCTCTTTAAGATATTCAGCAATCCGCTTGCCGGAATTAAACCATACGTTCTTTATGAACTTACTGGCATCTTTATCCATTTCAAACCATTTTAATAATCCACATATATGGTCATTGTCAATATGCGTGAGGATAAGCAAGTCAATTATTTCGCCTCTGTTTTTGATATTGTCGATCTCAACTTTTAATTCCCCAGAATTGTTCTCTGAATCGCAATATGTACCCTCGACACCACCATCAATAAGAATATTTCTATCAATTTCTCCATCCTTAAAAGACAAAAGAATAGAATCGCCATTAAAGGCCTTTAAAACTTTAATTTTCATATTAATTAATTTTAACCTCGTTATATGGGACGGCAAATGGATTAGTGAGACGCAATCTACATTTCTTCATACATATAACCAAACGTAATGTAAGTTATATTTTTATCAAAAACAGGGCGGTTTCCCGCCCCTTTTAGCCCTAAAAAGTCCGGTTTTAGTAAAAAAGCTTCCGGAAATAAGTTTTTGGGTTGAGGAAAATTGATGATATCAGGTAAAAGGTAGGGCGGAAAATGCGCTGCTGATTTGACACATTTTACATAAAAGATGTATTAATTATTTTTTGAGTTTGCTTTTCCTCTAGTTTTATCCACCACCCCATGCAACGGGCAGTGCATTAAAAAGCCGGGAGCATAAATTTTTAATATTAGATATAAGTGATTATGGATTTAAGTTGTTCGGTTCCATTCTTGTAATAAAATAGTTCGGTTTTAATTTTAACTTCACCATGCTCCTCATTTACAGATATACAGGCAAAATTATTTCTGCCGGCCTGCCCGGCAAATTTTACAAGGCGGGCTCCTGTTAAGCCTTTTATTTTATCCTTGTTGTTACAAATTTGTGGTTGCGTAATTAATGGTGCCGGTTTACGAGAGATGCCGCTGGATGTGAGGTTGTAAACATTAGCTCCCGGATACTGTGCTTCGTTGGTAATTTTGAAAAGACTGAAAGAATGCACATCTCCGCTAAGAAAAACTATTTTCTGATTCCTGCTCTGAGATAATTCCATAACAAGATTAAGCAACCAGTTTCTTTCTGTGCGGTTTTTCGCGTGGCCCCATTCATCCCTGAAATCGTCTTTGGCAAGGTTAAGATTCCCAACTGTAAAATCAAAGGTACTGGCAAATCCGTCTTTCCAGTGAACTACAGGAACCGGTGATATGAGAAACAAAACTTTTTTATTGGCTGCTGACGGGCTGTTAATCCAGTTTTGAAACCTGATTTTTTGCGGGGAACCTAACAACCTTTCTCCATCAGGAAGTTCAACATCATGGTGTCCGCGCATATCTAAAAAATAGAACGCTGAATTTCCAAAATTAAAGTGATAGTCCCATACGCAATCTTGCGGGTTTAACAGATTGTTGTTCGTTATCAACTGCGGATTATGCGAATGCTGAAATTCATTATACACTTTTAACGCAGTTAAAAAAGTAATGTAGGATAGCTGAATATTAAGCTTACTATCATCGTTATCTAAAAGGTCGTTAAGAAGTTTTCCTCTGGCTTTAGCGGTAAACGAGCCCCATCCATCCATTATTTCGTGGTCGTCCCATATCATGTATTGAGGAAATTGCGAAAATACTTTTTGTAATTCTTGATCATTCCAATAAACCTCGTAAAACTTTCTATATTGGGGTGCTAGTTCTTCAATCACTTTTTCGGGTACAAGATTGCCTTCATTATCTGTGAACAAGCCCGAATTCAGAATACGTTGTTTATTTATTTTAAGGTATTTCCACACATTATACTTTGCTCCCGAACTATCGGCATACATCTGGTCGCCTCCGCCTATTACAAAAGCTGCATCTTTTTCGCTTATTTGTTGGTAAAACTCTTTCCAAAGATTGATACCAATTTTTTCTAAATCGTTGCAACTATAAAATCCGAAAGAAAATTTGCTGGGGTTTAATGGCATGGATTTAAAACGATGTTTATCGTCTCCTCCTTCAATCAATCTTGCTGATCCTTGCAATTCTTCAAGCTCTGCCGAAGCAATGAGCGAATAATAATAAACGGTTGCAGGCTGCAAATTTCGGATATCAAAGGTATTCGTATATCCATTTTCTAAGCGTAACTGTTTTTTTTGCGAATAAACAGACTCAATACCTAAACTGGCTAAGTATACATCCACCTCATGATTTGCTATAGCGTTCAAGCGATGTCCGATTGGTTGACTGGTCAATACCAGCCAGTAGTTCCCACCTCCATTAGTTTTAACCCAAATGCAGGATGTTGAATCGGTTGTGTGCCCAATTATTATGTGTGACATGGTTTAATCAGGTTAAATTTTTCACTAATTTATTGCTAATAATCACCTTAAACAACTTGAACCTAAAAAATGATTTGAGCTTTGTAAAGACTTATGTTAGGTAAAATGCAAGATTCGTTGCGTATTCGACCCATTTTACATCGGCCATTTTACATAAGGTATTCGTTCCTTGCGCAAATCAAATTGTATTTACAATAAATATTAATTACTTTTAATATTGAGTAAGTCACAGGCCTTTTATTCTAAACCGAAACCATGAAAGAACCTATAAACATCCTTTACGCGGAAGACAGGTTACATTACAGAAAAGGCATTATAGCTGAGTTGGAAGATCGCAATATTTACTGCATAGGCGAGGCTGAAAACGGCAAGGAATTGCTAAGACTATTAAAAACAAAAATGCCGGATGTTATTCTTCTCGACCTCGAAATGCCTGTTATGAATGGGAATGAAGCGATGAATCAAATAATGAACGATTTCCCGGGAGCAAAAGTTTTGGTAATGAGTTTGCACTACGAAGTAGAATTAATTGAAGATTATATTAAAAGAGGAGCAAAGGGATACGTTTCAAAAGATGTTATTTGTGGTAATATGGATTTGCTGGTAGAAGCTATTCAAAAAATTAAGGCCGGTGAAATCTTTAAACAAACTTTGCCGAAATCCGAGCGGAAAAAATTTACCGCCAGACAAAGAGAAATGATTCCTTTAATTTGCGATGAAATGACTAACAAAGAAATTGCTGAAGAATTGGGAATAAAAGAACGAAGCGTTGAAAAACACCGGCAAAAAATTTATTCCCGCAGCAACTCCACCGGAGCTACTTCCTTTTTAAAATTTGCATTTAAAAAGGGTTTAGATTTATTGGGCGGGAAAAATAAAAGGTAAATGATTATCTGATTCTCAACTCGGTGTAATTTTACCACCAATCGGTATAAAATAAAAAATCCATTCTCAATTTAACTTGGGATTTTTTTCTGCATCACTCAATCCAAAACAGCGTGTTCAGAAATATTCGGTGGTTTCAGAGTGCCTGGGTATCCCACTTGCTGGTTCAGTTTTTAGAATGTAAAGTCCATTGGATAGCGTAGACGGATTAACGCAGTGTTTACCATCGTTTATAGGTAGTACATGTTTTTGATTTTAAAATTTTGGCAAGTAATCTTAATAAACTATATGTCAACTAGTGGAACACTTTTTTTTGAAAAACACGAAAATAAATTAAGCTAAAAAATCCCGCTTAGTTTCTACTAAGCGGGATTTTAATAAAGCATTATAGAAAACTTATATTAATACTAGTTCTTTTAAATTATTTAATTCAATTTCACAATTTGAAAAAAGCAGCTATTACTAACAGTCGTAGTAAAACCAGTGCCAACCTGACATGCTAATTTTGGTCGAATGATAGTTCCAGCGGTTAAATAGCGAACACCAAAAGCCTTGCTCGTTGCAACAAATGGGCTTGGGAGTACTGTGGTATTGAGATAATACTCCCCGGTAATATCATCAGCATCTCCAGTAACTGCTCCAATCTGAATAAATGCTAAAGAGTTTGGGTTAAGAGAAAAATTCGGTGATTTAAGATATAATTCTATATAATAGAGTCCGGTAGCACCTACAGTATAAGTGCGAGTGGTACTATTATAACTGCCAATTGTAGGGCTAAATGTGGGTGGTCCAAATCTTATAATTACAGGAATAATTGAACTTCCAGTATTAGTGACAAATGCAGTATCAGGCATATAGGTTAGTAAATCCAGTGTTGCACCACCACCACCTGCAGGCGTTACCCATTGTGTATTATAATTTGTACCATCAATTTTTGCTAAAACTTGCCCTGTTGTTCCACCTGCTGGTACTCCTTGCCCGTTAGTTCCATTAGTACCATTAGTTCCGTTACAAACAAATTGTGTTGATGTTACTTCGCCTGCCTGTAATATATTATCGCTGTTGGTATCTAAACCACTTTCAACTTTTGTGCCACCATTGGCACAGTCAGTACCAGAGGATACTGCTGTTGTTTTTACCAATGATTTTAAACCATTGGTTCCATTGGTTCCATTTGTACCGTTAGTACCATTAGTACCGTTAGTACCGTTAGTACCATTGGTTCCGTTAGTACCATTACACACAAAGTATGTGTTTGTAACTTCACCGGCCTGCAATACATTATCGCTATTTAAATCTAAACCACTCTCAACTTTTGTACCACCGCTTGCACAAGCTGTGCCCGATGCCACAGCCGAAGTAGTAATTATGGATTTTAAACCATTGGTTCCGTTTGTGCCATTGGTTCCGTTTGTACCATTAGTACCATTGCACGCAAAGTAGGTGTTTGTTACTTCACCTGCCTGTAATATATTATCGTTGTTAATATCTAAGCCGCTCTCAACTTTTGTACCACCGTTTGCACATGCTGTGCCCGATGCTAGGGCCGAAGTAGTAACTAACGATTTTAAGCCATTGGTTCCGTTTGTGCCATTGGTTCCGTTTGTACCATTGGTTCCAGCCGGGCCAGTTGCTCCAGTTGTTCCTGCGGGCCCTTGTGGCCCTTGCGGCCCTTGTGGCCCAGGCAATGAACTACCACTTGTTTTTGCATATAAGGCATAAGGCACAGATAATAATTGAGTGTTACTTGTAATAGTATAAGCAGTTCCTCCTGTAGGGTCGGTTTCAGTTTTAATAAAAAAAGGACCATTTGCCCAATTAATTATAGCAAAAGTTCCAGTACTAACAGTACCTGCGCCTATTATTAAACTTACCAAACCATTAGCGTTGGTTGTTGCCGTTTGTGTTTCGCTATACACTACTGCACCGGTGGTTGAACCTTGCAAAATAGAAATTTTCATTCCTATGGGTGTAGATGTTACTAATGCATTACTGGCGTTACGTATAACAGCCTGGTAACTCATTTTGTCGGGTGATTGAGCAAACACGCTAATAGCAAGCATAAAAGCAGCTACTGTTGAATAAACTTTTTTCATTTTTTTTTAGTTTTTAATGATTTTAAATGATTTAATTATTTGATTGTTTTGGATGATGTTTAAAAAATAAACTGATTGTGCTTGTGTACTCATAGTAATTTGAGTGGAGCTTTCTGCAATTTGTTTTTCACTAATTACTTTACCTTGTAGGTCCGTTAATTGATAATTTAATTTTTCAACTTTATAGTCTGCAACATTTAAGTTCAACACATCAGTGGTTGGATTTGGAAATACAGAT
>CALMND010000497.1 GCA_937868565.1 uncultured Bacteroidota bacterium
ACGTTGGCAGGATGCAATGGTTTATGCCCTTTATCGGGTACGATTACCGCTACCGGATGAGGAGGGGTGAGCTGAATTACCAGGAAAAAAATATTTTCGGGCAGGTGAACACAAAAGATACCAGGCAGGCGCTTTCTGTGGGGATTGAATATACCCTGCCAATGCTCGTAAGGTTAGAGACTGAAGTATTTACTAATGGTACGTTTTTGATGCAGCTTACGCGCGATGATATACCGCTTACAAAAAGGATCAGAGCCGATCTGATGGTTAACTCCGATAAAGAATACATGCTTGGCGTTAAATATGTTTTAAACAGGTTCACAGCGTTTAAGATACACTATGACAGTGATATGGGCCTTGGATTTGGTATTAACCTGAATTACTAATTTTTAAAGGTATAAAGCCGGTCTGCCATTGCGCAGCCCGGCTCACACCTGCTTAAACAAAATGCAACGGGAGTATTAAATTTTCTGCTTATCAGTCTCCATTTATACACACATTTAACCAAACATGCTGGTAAGTCTTAAAAATAGATTAATTTAGCCACCTGAAAATGATCTGGTTCAGGCGTCATAGCATTATATTCAGGGTGTTTGCCCTGATCCTGGCTTTCCAGATATTTAATGTTTGCGTAGATGTTCCGGATCCACAACCTCAATCTATTGCAGAAGATCTATCGGTAAATGATCCGGAATCTTTTATTGAACTTTTCCTTGAGGTGATCTGCAAAATTGATAATGCCATTTCGGAGCACGACGACCAGGATGCGAACCGGGATTCAGACTACCAGATCGTATTGGATAGTAAATTGTTTTCTGAATCCAATGATCCTATTTACAATTTTGATTTCTACTCTGATGAAGTCAGCCATAAAACAAACTATGGCAGCAAAAACCTCTCACGCGCGCCAGCGAAATAATTCCCCCGCCTCCAAAGGCATAATTTGTTTTTCAGAACGACATTATCGTCGTACAACAATCTAAGCGTGGCCCTTACTGGTCCATGCATTATTTACTTTTTAATTATTATTTGAACATGAAAAACTATGCACTGTGGGTGGCTATGCTATTATTTATTTACGCCTGCAACGATGGCACCCCCGAGGAAAGCCAGAAAGTATACCGGGTTACCAGCCCGCTTATAAAAGATACCGTTTATACAAGCGAATATGTCGCGCAAATTAACGCTTTACAGAATGTAGAGATACGAACCCGTGTAAGGGGATACGTCGAATCCATCCTGGTGGATGAAGGCCAGGCTGTAAAAAAAGACCAGACGCTTTTTACCATAAGTAGCCGCGATTACCAGCAGCAGCTTTTAAAAGCGAAGGCGGCTGCGGAAAGTGCCGCGGCAGAGGTTGTGGCTATGGAGATTGAGCTGGAAACAAATCAAAAGCTGCTGGATAAAAATGTAATCGGTAAGCCGCAGTTTGAGCTTGCAAAAGCAAAGCTTGCTGCTTCTAAAGCCCGGCTATCAGAAGCAAAAGCTGAAGAAGCGCAGGCAGCTTTAAACCTGTCTTTTACAGAAATAAAAGCGCCGTTTGCCGGGTTCATCAACAGGATCCCTAATAAAACAGGCAGCCTTGTAGATGACGGCACCCTGCTAACCACTATCAGCAATAACGAGGAAATGTACGTTTACTTCAACATGACGGAGCAGGATTATCTCGACTACCAGGACACGCATAAAGAGGGCGCTGCCAGCGAAGTAGCGCTGTTGCTTGCCAATGGCAGATCCTATGACAAGCCCGGGATCATCGAAACTACAGAAAGTGAATTTAACCGCGCTACCGGCAACATCGCTTTCCGGGCCAGGTTTCCAAATCCCGGACAGCTGCTTAAACACGGGGCAAGCGACAAGGTGCAGGTAAAAACAAAGCTGAAAAACGCCATGCTGATCCCTCAAAAATCAACAATAGATATCCAGGGGAATACCTATGTCTTTCTCGTGAATAAAAAAAATGCCGTTACGCTCCAAAAAGTTAGCCCATCATTCCGGTTTCCTTTGCTCTTCGCCATTTCATCGGGGCTTAATAAGAACGATCAGTTCGTTTTTGAAGGTATCCAGCGTGTGAAGGAAGGAGAGTCGATTATTCCGGTTCCGGTTGTTTTCATTAAAGAATTAGTCCACTAACATTTCGATATTATGACAGACAAGTTTATAGATCGCCCGATCCTCTCGATCGTGGTATCAGTTATTATTACGTTATTGGGCATATTAGGCCTGTTAAGCCTGCCCATGACGCAGTTTCCAAACGTAGCGCCACCAAAGGTAAACGTTACGGTAGAATACACCGGCGCGAACACTGAAACAGTTACAAAGGCCGCCATTATGCCTATTGAACGCGCTATTAACGGCGTGCCGGGCATGAAGTATGTAAGTAGCGATGCCGGTAATGACGGCGTTGGCAACGTGGCTGTGTTATTTGAAACAGGCACCAATGTAGATCTTGCAGCAGTTAACGTTCAAAACCGGGTGAGCTCCATTATGGGTGAGTTGCCACCCGAAGTGATTAAGAACGGTGTAAAAATAAATAAGGAAGAGAATGCAATGCTGATGTTCCTGAATCTTTACAGCACCGACACAACCATCCAGGATAAGTTCATTTACAATTTCGCGCAACTTAATGTGATCCCGGAACTCAAGCGGATAAAGGGCGTAGGCTATTGCAACCTTATGGGAGCGAAGCAATATGCCATGCGCATTTGGCTGAAGCCAGATCGCATGCTTGCCTACAACGTATCGAGCGATGACGTGATGGAAGCGCTTCAGCAGCAGAATGTAGAAGCTGCACCCGGTAAGTTGGGGGAAAGCAGCGATAAGAAAAAGCAAGCGCTCCAATATACAGTTAAGTATGCCGGTAAATTTAAAACGAAGGAGCAGTATGAAAACA
>CALMND010000498.1 GCA_937868565.1 uncultured Bacteroidota bacterium
CTCTTTGATGAGGGTTTTCTCCGTAGCGTAATACCTGAATTTTTTGTATGCTTTGTTTAAATTGAGGGATGTTTTCGCTTTGATTAAAATAATTAAAAATAGCGGTATCGTAGTGCGATGACGTGGCAAAGGCCTTTGCTGCAAAGCGTTTACGGTCGGCTAAGTCGGACATTCCATTTTTTGTTTCCAATAAATTCAATAGTTCTGAATAATCATTTCTTGAAGAAACAATGACCACATCATTAAAATTTTTAGCTGCGGCACGTATTAAGGAAATACCACCAATATCAATTTTTTCGATTGTTTCCACCTCAGATGCTTTAGCGGCTACTGTTTCTTCGAAGGGATATAAGTCAACAATTACTAAATCAATATCAGGAATGTTGTGTTGCGCTTTTTCTTTTTTATCTGTTTCGTTATCACGACGGTTTAAAATCCCCCCGAAAATGGCCGGATGCAAGGTTTTAACCCGACCTCCAAAAATCTCAGGATAAGTTGTTACAGAGTCCACCGCGGTTACCGGTATGTTTAATTTTTCGATAAATGAAAGAGTGCCTCCCGTACTATATAATTTTACGTCGAGACTGTGGAGTTTTTTAATAATTGGCTCCAGGTGGTCTTTGTAATACACCGAAACCAGTGCGCTTTTAATAGTTTTTGATTGACTCATTTTTGTGGTAAAGTGCAAAGATACTTTAAGAACTTTAATGCTTGAGTGATGTTAAAAAAGATTGAAAACCGAAAAATAGCCCTCTATCTATCCTCCAAAATCCTGTCTTCCAGCCATTTTATGGCCTGATTTCGGTCAGTAAAAAAATGAGTGGTGACTTTTGGTTTATTTACTTTAAGAAAAAGGTTTCCCAAAATGTTCTCTGTCGTTTTGCTGCTGCATAATGCCAGCGCGCCTGCATGTTTGGAATACTCTTCAGAGGCCACGGCTCTTTTTGCTTCCTGAGAAACGCTGCTATTCTCCTCACTTTCCAACAACACATAGTATCTTGGTAAAAGCAGTTTTTCTACTGATAATTGATGAGATTCCCAAACATCTTCCGGCTGCAGAATAACATTTTTTTTCACCAGTATTTCCTTTAGTCCGTTGGGGTGTAATTTAATTTTAAAGGCTTTCGTTTCGAATTCTTTTACCATAGCGCCTCTTAGTTTTTAGTAGTATAGTTTGTTAAAAGTAACCATATTCTTAATACGCTAAAACCGGCCCCAACCATTTCTCCGCCAAATCAAACGTCATTCCTTTTCTTTTAGCGTAATTCTCTACTTGTTCTTTTGTGATTTTACCAACGCCAAAATAATGTGATTGTGCATTTCCTATATAAAGCCCGCTTACCGCTGCCGTTGGAAACATAGCAAGGCTCTCTGTAAGTTGAATGCCAGTATTTTTTTCAACGTCCAATAATTTCCAAATGGTTGTTTTTTCTGTATGATCTGGTTGCGCAGGATAGCCTGGCGCAGGCCGAATGCCCGCGTATTCTTCTTTAATTAATTCTTCGTTAGTAAACGTTTCGTTTTTAGCATAACCCCAGTACTCTCTCCTTACTTTTTTATGCATGAGTTCCGCAAAAGCCTCTGCTAATCTATCGGCCAAAGCCTTTAACATAATTGCACTGTAATCGTCGTGGTCTTTTTCAAATCGTCCAACATGTTCTTCTATTCCAAATCCCGTGCTTAAAGCGAAGGCGCCAAGGTAGTCGGTGGCTTCGGGAGTCTCAACCGCTTCCGTTTTTGGTTTTATAAAATCCGCTAATGCAATATTATATTGTCCTGCCGGCTTTTTACTTTGCTGACGTATGGAATGGAACGTATGTAATTTATTTCCTTGTTCATCATATACTTCCGTGTCATCTTCATTAACTGTATTAGCTGCATAAATACCTATTACTGCTTTTGCTTGCAACCATTTTTCTGAAATAATTTTTGAAAGCATGTTTTGAGCATCGTTAAATAATTTAGTTGCTTCTGCTCCGCGGTCCGGATCTTTTAAAATTTTTGGATAAGACCCTTTCATTTCCCAGGAAATAAAAAACGGAGTCCAGTCAATGTATTCCGAAATCTCTTTTAAATCATAGTCATTAAAAACCTTGTTACCTGTAAATGCGGGTTTTGTGATTTCGATTTTACTCCAGTCAATCGGATACTTATTTGCACGAGCCTCTTGCAACGAAATAAATTTATTTTGAGATTGCGCATTTTTATTCAGTTCACGGAGGTGTTCGTAATCTTTTGTAACATCGGCCATAAACGCACTACGCAATTCTTCTGAGATAAGACTACTGGCAACAGGAACGGATTTGCTTGCGTCGTTAACATGCACCACCGGCCCAGAATAGTTTTGCGCTATTTTCACTGCCGTGTGAACTCTGGATGTTGTGGCGCCACCAATTAACAAGGGTGTTTTAAATCCTAAGCGTTCCATTTCTTTAGCCACGTGTACCATTTCGTCTAAGGAGGGGGTTATCAACCCGCTTAAACCAATAATATCAACCTTGTGTTTTTTTGCTTCTTCTAATATTTTATCACAAGAAACCATGACGCCCAAATCAATGATTTCATAATTGTTGCAGGCTAGCACAACTCCAACAATGTTTTTTCCAATATCGTGTACGTCTCCTTTAACAGTGGCCATCAAAATTTTACCTGCATTAGTTCTTCCATCGCCAACAATTCCGGCTTTCGCATTGTCTTCCTTTTCTTTTAGCAGGTAAGGCTCTAGATAGGCGACTGCCTTTTTCATAACACGCGCACTTTTTACTACCTGAGGTAAAAACATTTTTCCACTTCCAAACAAATCGCCCACCACATTCATACCGTCCATCAATGGACCTTCAATAACATGTAAGGGGCGACCCAATTTTAAACGGGCTTCTTCTGTATCTGCATCTATATGTTCAACGAGTCCTTTAACCAAGGCATGGCTTAGTCTTTCTTCAACAGTTCCTTTGCGCCACTCTTCATCTTTTTCCGTTTTCTCTTTGGTAATTCCTTTTAGAGATTCGGCATGTTCTACTAAACGTTCTGTTGCATCGTCTTTTCTGTTAAGCAAAACATCTTCTACCAATTCTAATAGAGTTTTGTCAATATCATCATATACCTGTAGTTGCGCAGGGTTTACAATTCCCATGTCCATTCCGGCTTTTACGGCGTGAAACAAAAAAGCAGAATGAATGGCCTCTCTCACGTGGTCGTTTCCCCTAAATGAAAAAGAAACATTACTTACACCTCCGCTTACTTTAGCGTGCGGTAAGTTCTCTTTAATCCATTTTGTAGAATTAAAAAAATCAAGCGCGTTTAAGCGGTGTTCCTCCATTCCTGTTGCTACAGGAAAAATATTTGGATCGAAAATAATATCTTGGGGAGGAAACTTTACCTTGTTAACCAAAACATCGTAAGCACGTTTACAAATTTCTTTTCTCCTCTCGAGAGTGTCGGCCTGTCCCACCTCGTCAAAAGCCATAACAATAACAGCAGCGCCATATTGTTTTATTTTATGCGCCTGCTCAATAAATTTTTCCTCACCTTCTTTTAAAGAAATGGAATTTACAATCGCTTTTCCTTGAACGCATTTTAATCCAGCTTCTATGACTGACCACTTTGACGAATCAATCATGATGGGAACTCTTGAAATATCAGGCTCAGATGCAATCAGGTTTAAAAACGTGGTCATGGCCGCTTCACTATCCAACATCCCTTCATCCATGTTTACGTCTATAACTTGCGCACCTCCGTCTACCTGATCTTTGGCAATAGAAAGAGCTTCTTCATAATTTCCTTCTTTAATTAGTCGAAGAAATTTTTTAGACCCAGTAACGTTCGTGCGCTCACCTACATTTAAAAAATTACTTTCAGGGCGCAGCGTTAATGGCTCCAAGCCACTGAGGTGCATTAGTGAATCTGCTTGTGGCTTTTTTCTTGGTTGTGCTTGTTTTGCCAACTCCGCAATACGCTTAATGTGTGATGGCGTGGTACCACAACATCCTCCAACAATATTTAAAAACCCGGCTTTTAAAAAATCTTCTATTTGATGTCCCATTTCATGAGCATCCTGATCGTACTCTCCAAACTGATTTGGTAAGCCTGCATTAGGGTAAGCACTCACATAAAAACGAGCTTTATTTGAAAGCTCTTCCAGATAAGGGCGCATATCTTTAGCTCCCCGCGCGCAGTTTAACCCAACACTTAACAACTCAACATGCGA
>CALMND010000499.1 GCA_937868565.1 uncultured Bacteroidota bacterium
CAATGTGTAAAATGCGTAACTCCTTTGCTTTGTGCCCATGCTTTCATGCAGGCAGCAACCTGATCGGCCATTTTACGCTCAACGATGGTACCTTGATTCATCGAATTTTGAATGCTGTTAAACGCTTCTTCCGAAAGGAATTCACGCATGGCATCTAATCCAAAAACATTGGAACCATAATACTGCGAAACCTGTTGTCCGGTTTTGTTAAATGATACAGGTGTTCTTTTTACCACTTCCTGCATAGCTAAAATTCTTCTTGTGCTCATTTTATAGGGGGTTGTATGTGAATATTATCATTTTTTTACAAAAATATGTCAAAAAAAGGGGGGGTGCAATAAAATATTATACTTTTTTGAACAATATATTAAAAAAAAGGGGGGGGTACGCCCATTTCCCAAATGAGCCATCTTCGCCATGGCCTCGATGGGCGACAAAACGACTGCGTACAGAAGTGTAATGTTCATTAGCGTAAGCTGAGCGCCTATTCGGTGTGGCGGCAGGCAAAACAAAAGCCCCTGCTTTTGCAAGCAAGGGCCAATAAATGAACGGAAAAATAAAATTACTTTGTGATCAATTTTTTAGTTACACTTTCCTTATCGGTAGTTACCCTAACAATAATTACCTGATTGTTCGCATCTAGGTTCAAACGTCGGAAGCTGTCGGTGCCCTCTACCAGCATGTCTTTCATCAATTGCTGACCAATGACATTATAAACAGAAATAACAGCTTTGGTGTTTTGCTCAAACGCCGTTTGCACAAATACACCATCTTTATCCTGACTGATAAGTATACTTGAAGCGGTATTTAAGGCTGGAACTGAAAGTGGAGCCACACCACTTTCGCAAAAAACCATTTCAAAACGTGGACTTGAGGTCGTGTCGCTAAGGTAAAACACATAGTCCCCTTTTCTTAAATCTTTATAGATATTACTGAGCTTATCATGTAAAAGAATGCAACCATTAAAATTATCAAATTCAGCAGCGCTTAGAGTATAGTTGCCCGAAGTGCTTGCTTTAACCAAAACTGGTACAGTTAAACTTTGAGTAGGCGGAGCAAAAGACATAATAGAGTAATCTTTACCAAAAGCGTCTTTAGCCGAAACACTGGTATATTTACTATAAGGCCCCGGATATCCAACATAACCTGGACTAATAAATGTTTTTTTGGCATCCCATTTTCCATCAAAAGCTGCCGTAGCGCTCGGGTGAATTCTAAAAGCCATTTCGTCTTTATCGCCTGACACGCCATTTAGCCTTAACTTAAACACATCCCCATAATAAGGTTTATTGGCTGAGGACGAGCGTAACATAGGATTTGAAGCATAGGTATTGGGATCTACTTTAATAGATTCATCATAGTCTAAAGAGACAGAAGCAGTTGCTGAAACGAAAAAACCTTGTCCTGCCTGAATAACCTCACTTGCCCCATTTATCCAAACCCCCTGAACAAAGCTTGTGAAACCCGGGCCGTCAGGATTGTATACAGAAGCCGTCCCGTTCAGAAAAAAGGCATTAAGATTTAAAAGAAAAAATTTGCTCCAGGAAATAGGACAAGGGTATGGGTTGGCAATTAAATTATCTCCCGTTGTAGTTTGTGAAACATTAATTATCCCGGCTCCCTGATTAACAGGGCCGGTAACTGACCAATTCATATCTGAGGTGGATGAAAAACCATTACCTAAATATACCCAAAAACCTCTACCAATACTGAGTGGAGTACTTGACGTAATGAGCGTATCGTAATCATTAATAGTTTCATCCCAGCTTTGAACTGAATTAAACCAACTTCCCGTGGCGTTTTGAGGATACGTGCAACCGTTGCATGTCATGGGTATCTGCCCATCCCAGTTTGAAAGTACCTGTCCGGTTACTCCACTTACTCCCAGGTTTGTCCAACCGGTTAATCCTGCTTTTGCTATTGTTTCAACCGTTACATTGCCCGTAATGGCGCCAGTTGCGCCCATACTGCCAATACGTGCTGTTCTGTTATTATCTGCTTTTAAGGTAAGATTTCCTGCACTGGCTAAGGTACCATCGGTTACAATCACGCTGTCGGTTACGTTTAAAGCATTACCAAGTGTTAGTGTGTTGCCGTTACTGTTTAATATCAGGCCACGCAAACTGTTTGATGTGGCATCCATATTCATTGAACCGGTAATACCTCCATCAATTTTTACCACAGACGTGCTTGAACCTTTAATAGTTCCCCCACCGCTAAAGTCAACAGCTCCGGCAGCCTCAATATTAAGATTATTACCATTTAAAGCCAGACAACCCACGTTAAATAAGGCGGAACCTCCATCAATAATTAAATTTGTTCCCAGAGTCAAAGAGCTTGAGGCCGACCCTAAACTTATATCTAAATTTGCTAGTTGAAAAGGAGACAATAATCTTAAGGCTCCTATGCTGCCTGTACCATTAAAGGTAAGGCTACTGGCAATATTGTCGCCATCAAATGCGCCTGTGCCAGACATCGTTCCGTGCAGAATAAAAGCTCCCTGATTAAGTAGAACATTTGCATTTAAAACTGCATTTCCACCAATATCTGCTAAACCTGTAGCAACATCAAAATCTGCATTTACAGTTAAATCTCCGTCAATTGTAAGACCTGTGCCGTTTAAACTTCTGGCCACGTCCAAAATAAGATGATGGTAATTGTCTATATAAGTCGTCTTAACATTATTGTCTGAGCCAGTACCATAAATAACGGTACTTCCTACTTTAAATTGTGTCTTACTAGATGCACTGTTAAAGTTGTCGGTTGCGTTTAGAGTTAAAGTTGAAGCGTTATTAAAATTTATAAGTGGTTGAGCTGTAGTGCCAATAGTCAAATTCGCTGAAATTATAAAATTAAAAGGGTTAGTGCCATCGCCAACATTAATTATCGCAGTGGGAGCAACTGTCCAATTTGAACTCAAAGTTATTGCTGAATTATTAGTGCCTAAATTCCAAGTATGAGTTCCACTAAATTGCGTTGGAGAACCAGAAGTGCCCGCTGTGTTTGTGCCCCAACTTGCAGCAAGCAAGGGATTGCCCCCAGCTGAAAGATGATAGGTCAGGGCTTTTAGTGTTTGATTGCTTAAACAAAAAAACAAAGCAAGCGCAAGGTTTAAATAAATCTTTTTCATTTTCACTAAGTATTAAAAATACAAAGTAAATGTAGGTTTTTTTTTTTAAAGTGTGCGTTTGAAATTGTTAAATTATTAATTTGCCATTAATCCGTTCGAAACCTTGCCTGTATTGGGATTAAGAGCGGTCGAAGATGGGGAATTTATTCTACATTTCTCACACACCGCATTGCGGCCGCAGAAACACTCCGAGGGCTTTGCCGGAATGCAAGATAGTCCGAGGAGTCTGAACCGGGGAGTTTTAACATTCCATAGTACAGACTACTCCTATCGCCGGAGTGGCAATGTCGATCGTTTGTACTAAGGTTACCAAACCACTTGAACCGCATATTAAACCATTTAAAAAAAAGGCGGGATTACTCTCATTTATTTCTTTACTTTTACGCGCGAACATAATGTAACACTATTAATGAAGCCCATTCTTGCTTTCCTTCTTTTGTCGTTAATCAGTATGAGCTTCTTTGCCCAAAATTCAGGCATAGTGAAGGGCTTTGTATATGATAAATCCACCGGTGAACCCGTTTCGTTTAGCAATGTTTTTTTTAAGGGCACCGTTATTGGTGCCAACACCGACTTAAACGGCTACTTCAATATTTCGAGAATACCACCAGGTAATTATATATTACTATTTACGAGTTTGGATTATGACACCATTCGTGAAAACATTACGATAAAAGCCGGCGATGTTATAACTAAAAAATTCTACGCCAATAAAGGGGGCGTTAAATTAGAAGAAGTTGAAATCAGCACTAAAAGCACGGATAATTTGCAAAATTCAAATGTTGGAGTGCAAAAAATTGACCCCATTTATATTAATAAATTACCTAGCGTTGGTGAACCTGACATAGCACAATTTTTGCAAGTGCAACCCGGAGTAGTTTTTACGGGCGATCAGGGTGGGCAACTTTATGTGCGCGGTGGTTTACCTATACAAAACAAGGTATTATTGGATGGCTTAGTGGTTTATAATCCTTTCCATTCTATTGGATTGTTTTCAGTTTTTGATAACGATATCATGAAAAGCTACAAAGTCTATTCGGCCGGCTTTGGGGCGGAATATGGCGGAAGAACCTCTTCCATTATGGATTTCAGCACCCGCGATGGAAATAAAAAAAGAGCTACCGGTAAAGTCTCTGTTTCAACATTTGGTGCAAAAGCAACGGTTGAAGGACCTTTTGTTAAGCTTAAAGAAAATGGCAACACAAGTGCTTCTTATATTCTTTCGGCCAAACACTCTTATTTACCTCAAAGTTCTAAACTATTTTATCCCTATGCCAACTCAAAGGGGCTGCCCTTTTACTACACAGATATTTACGGCAAGGGCTCCATTAACTCGACGGGTGGTAGCAAAATAAGCCTGTTTGGCTTTAATTATAATGATAAAGTAGATTATAGTGATGTGGCGTCTTTTGCCTGGAAAAATACTGGGATTGGCTCTAATTTTCTTCTAGTTCCCGCTAATAGTAACGTGTTGGTGGAAGGTGTGTTCGCTTATTCACGTTACAGAATTGATTTTACAAATCCCTTATTGGAGTCAGATTCTAAATTTAGCACTGTTAGTGGTGCTAACATGGGCTTTAATTTTATTCGTTTCTTTGGTAAACAAGAGTTACGTTACGGTTTGGAGGGTATAATAACCAACACAGAGTATCAGGTTAAAAACCCATTTTATGCGGTAATAAGTTTAAAACGTTCAACCATTGATATTGCAGGTTTTATAAAACATAAGTTCATTGATAAGAAAATGCGGGTTTTATTTGAACCTAGTTTAAGAATGCAGTATTATGCTTCACTGGGTGTTTTTTCGCCTGAACCCAGAGCCTCTTTTAAAATAAATTTCAGAAAAAATATACGCATGAAGGGTGCAGCTGGCCTATACAGTCAGACACTTATGAGTTCGAGTAACGACCGTGATATTGTGAATTTGTTTTATGGTTTCATTAATGCTCCACACAATGAAGAAATTTCCAAAACCTATTTAACCAATACAGGTAAATCTGTTAATGTAAATTCCTCGGTACAAAAAGCCACGCACTTGGTAGGTGGTTTTGAATTCGACTTCCTGAAACATTTTGAACTTAATATTGAGGTTTACCAAAAGTTTTTTAATCAAGTGATTAATACCAACCGCGATAAAATTGTAGATGACAACACGAGTAATGCCCATCAGCCAGACGAATACAAAAAGAATTTTGTGATTGAGCAGGGAAGAGCCCGCGGGCTCGATGTTGTTGTTAAGTACGAAAGAAAGCGTTTTTATTTTTGGGCTCTTTACTCCATAACTTTTAACGACAGATGGGTTGGAAATAGTATCACCAATACCGTAAATAATTATCCACCTAATTTCGACCGCCGGCATAATGTTAATTTAGTAACCTCTTACTCATTTGGAAAGAAGAAAAACTGGGAACTTAATGGCCGTTGGAATTATGGTAGCGGTTTTCCTTTTACGCAAACTCAAGGATTTATTAACCAGCTTACTCCGCAGGGTAATGTAAATTATAATTTCCCAACAGGTAATGGTGTTCTAAATTACATTCCCGCCGAATTAAACGCAGGACGACTCCCCGATTATCACCGTCTGGATATTGGAGTAAAATATAAATACAACTGGACTGAGAGAACCACGCTAGAGATTACGGGCGGGGCCACAAACATTTATAACCGTGAGAACATTTTTTATGTTGACCGTTTTACATTTAAGCGTATTAACCAACTTCCTATTATACCGAGCGTGAACATGAGCCTCACATTTTAGGAGGCTTTATAAATTTATGTTGTAAATTTGTTTGCACGATGGCATTTAAAATTTATACCAAAACGGGAGACAAAGGCCAAACCTCTTTGATAGGTGGCACAAGACTCCCAAAGCAGCATGTTAGAATAGAAGCATACGGTACAGTTGACGAATTGAATTCCTACCTTGGTTTACTACGTGACGTTATAGAAGAAGAGAAAACCAATGCTTTATTAGTTAGTATTCAGGATCGTTTGTTTACTATCGGTTCTCAGCTTGCCGCAGACCCAGAAAAAAATAAAATGCAATTGCCCAACATTTTTGAAGATGATATTTTGACATTGGAACAAGCCATTGACCAAATAACGGAGCAGGTGCCGGAGATGAAATCGTTTGTTTTACCGGGGGGCCATGTGTATGTATCTTATTGTCACATTGCACGATGTGTTTGCCGGCGGGCAGAAAGAGCCGTTTTGCGCTTGGCCGAACATGAGAAAATTGACGAAATACATTCAAAATATTTAAACCGACTTTCAGACTACCTTTTTATGTTATCACGCTGGTTGGTTTTAGAGTTAAAAGCTCAGGAAATTCCCTGGAAACCGAAGTTATAATCCACATGAACGCAAAAGAAGTTGTTGATACCATGTTGGGGCAAGACTCTTTCAGCAAATGGTTAGGCATTGAGGTTCTACAGATAAAACCAGGTTATTGTAAGTTAAGCATGATTATTCGGGCCGATATGCTGAATGGTTTTGGTATTGCGCATGGAGGCATCAGTTATTCTCTGGCAGATAGTGCGTTGGCTTTTGCGTCTAACGCTGGCGGAATAAAAAGCTTGAGCATTGAAACTTCCATAGCACATGTTGAAAGTTTAAAAGAGCACGATGAACTTGTTGCAGAGGCTTTTTGTGAAACTGAAACTAAGAAACTTGGACATTATGTAGTAACCATTACTTTGAAAAAGCAACCCACAAAGAAGGTTGCGCTTTTTAGGGGTATTGTGTACAAAACTTCCAAGGTATGGTAAAGATTCAAAACTGAAGCGATTTGCTAAAAAACTGTTAAAATTAGTATCGCCTTCTTTTTCGGATTAAACCATTATAAAAGAATCAAGTCAAAATATAAATCAAAAATGGTATGAAAAATTTAAGACTGAGCTGCATAATATGCTTACTGCTGATTAGCGCAATAAGTTTTAGTCAAAGGGCTCATGGACATGGCCAAGGTCGCCATCACAACCGGCACGCTAAAATAGTGGTTAAAAGAAGTCCGTTTAGACCGCATAAAGTTGTTGTCTATCATCCGGTCTGGAGGCCCACATACTCCTGTCACAGACGCTGGGTGTTCTTTCCTGCTCGGAATCTATACTGGGACAACTGGCGAAATCACTATGTTTTTTGGAATGGAACAGCTTGGCTCTCGCAGGCTGCTCTGCCCCCAACTATTGTGAATGTTAATCTTGAAAAAGAAAAAAGCGTGGAGTTAAAAGAAGATGAAGATGACTTAGACGATGTTTACGCTTCCAACGAGCAGCACAAGACGCAATACAAAGCAGAATAAGGTTATTTTTATTAATGAATTAAACCCTGTATTTTTACATAAAATACAGGGTTTTTTATATTCCCATCTTTGCAAAGAAATATTTATGAAGCAAGCATATATAGTAAACGGTACTCGAACCGCCATTGGTAATTTTGGTGGTACTTTATCAACCGTTAGAACGGACGATTTAGCCGCTTTTGTTCTGAAGGAATTGATGAAAAAAAATCCAAACGTAGATTTTACTCAGGTTGGGGATGTGATTATGGGTTGTGCAAACCAAGCTGGAGAGGATAATCGTAATGTGGCCAGAATGGCCATACTATTAGCGGGCTTACCCTTAACGGTTCCGGGTCAAACAGTAAACCGTTTGTGTGCAAGTGGCTTGAGCGCCTCCATAGATGCCGCCCGCGCTATACAAGTAGGCGATGAAGATTTAATGATTGCGTCAGGCGTTGAAAATATGACTCGCGGACCTCTTGTTATGAGTAAATCTTCCAGCGCTTTTGGTCGCGACCAGCAATTATACGACAGCAGTTTTGGTTGGCGCTTTGTTAATCCAAAAATGAAAGAGCTTTACGGTGTGGACGCGATGGGCGAAACTGCTGAAAATGTGGCAGAAAAATACAGCATAAACAGATTGGATCAGGACAAATTCTCTTTTTGGAGCCAACAAAAGGCGTTAAAGGCGCATGAAAATAAACGTTTTGAAAAAGAAATAGCTCCAATAGAAATTCTTCAAAAAAAAGGAAATCCTGTGCTTTTTTCCAAAGACGAATTTGCAAAGCCAGCAACTACCATGGAGGGGCTATCGCAATTAAAAGCCTCCTTTAAAAAAGAAGGAACCGTTACAGCAGGCAACGCCAGTGGATTGAATGATGGAGCTGCTGCCCTTTTACTGGCAAGCGAAGAGGGCATGAAAAAAAATAATTTAAAACCCTTGGCCCGAATAGTCTCCAGCGCAGTGGTGGGTGTAGAGCCAAGAATTATGGGTATCGGTCCCGTTGAAGCCAGTAACAAAGCATTAAGTCGTGCAGGTCTGTCACTTAAGGATATTGGCCTGATTGAGTTGAACGAAGCCTTCGCCGCTCAAAGCCTCGCCTGTATGCGTTCATGGGGTCTTCAGGATAACGATGAAAGAATAAACGTAAATGGTGGAGCCATTGCTCTTGGTCATCCCTTAGGTATGAGTGGAACACGCATTTTAAATTCAGCGGCTATTGATTTACACATTCATAACAAAAAATATGCATTGGTGACCATGTGTATTGGTGTGGGTCAGGGCTACGCCGTTATAATTGAAAGGTGTTAGAAAGAACTTGCCT
Organism: uncultured Bacteroidota bacterium; assembly: GCA_937868565.1. Taxonomy (GTDB): domain Bacteria; phylum Bacteroidota; class Bacteroidia; order B-17B0; family Aurantibacillaceae; genus Aurantibacillus. Next base: position 8,735 of record CALMND010000499.1, read on the forward strand.
AAATATAAAAATTAAAAAAATCCTCAGACATGGTACATAATTTATCTTTACAAAGTTCTATATTAAATCAGTTCGTGGCTGAATTAAGAGATGCTCAAATACAGAAAGACCGTTTGCGTTTCAGAAAAAATCTTGAAAGGATTGGTGAAATTTTTGCTTATGAAATAAGTAAAACAATGCATTATGACCTAATTGAAACCGTGACTCCGCTTGGAATTTCAGAAACTAAACAACTGGCTGTGCAGCCGGTAATTGGAACTATTTTGCGGGCCGGGCTTCCATTTCATAACGGTTTTTTAAATATTTTTGATAAAGCGCAAAATGCTTTTATAAGCGCCTACAGAAAACATCATAAGAATAATACATTTGAAATTGCTCTGGAATATATTGCCAGTCCGGATTTGTCCGAAAAAACACTAGTTCTTTGCGATCCTATGCTCGCGTCAGGGTCTTCCATTGTTTTGGCATTTAAAGCCTTGCTTGCGAAAGGAACCCCTCAACACACCCATTTGGCTTGTATAATAGCAAGCAGAGAAGGAATCGCGTATCTAAAAAAGAACATGCCCAATCAAAATTATACGTTGTGGTGTGGTGCCATTGACGAAGAACTAACTGTACAATCCTATATAGTGCCAGGACTTGGCGACGCCGGCGATTTAGCTTTCGGAGAAAAAATTTAATTTTATGTTTACGGCTTCCAATTTTAGTTTAAAAACTGCAGGTACACTTAACGACCTGGTTCAGGACTATCTCGAAAAAAGTGAAAAATTAAAACCTTATTATGGTTTCTATCCAGACCGGGAAGGATTTTCTAAGCTCCTAAGTACAAACCCCTATCCACTTTTTAACAGACCTCAACTTTCTGACATTCTTCTTGAGCAACATAAACTCGTCGCTAATACTTCAAGAAAAACAACCGAACATATTTTAAAACTAAGAGAGAAAAACGTTTTCACAATTACTACGGGTCATCAATTATGTTTGTTTACTGGACCGCTTTATTTCATTTACAAAATAATTTCAGCTATCAATCTTGCGGAAAAACTAAATACAGAATTTCCTTCTTGTTATTTTGTTCCGGTATATTGGATGGCCAGCGAGGATCATGATTTCAAAGAGATAAATCATCTACATCTTTTCGGAAAAAAACTGGTTTGGCAAACTGAACAAACCGGGGCTGTGGGAGATTTTAAAACCAAAGAGCTGGAACGTTTTAAAAACGATTTACGG
>CALMND010000500.1 GCA_937868565.1 uncultured Bacteroidota bacterium
GTCACCAAATCTCCGAACCATTGATGAAATAACTCATGCGCGATCACTGAATTGCCTTTTTTACCATCTAACATCTCGCGGGCAGTTTGGTACACCATAAAATCTCCATGCAAAGTGGCACTGGTATTTTCCATGGCTCCACTCACGTAGTCGCGTGCCACTATTTGTGCATACTTTGGCCAGACATATGGTACACCTAAGACTTTAGAATAAAAATCTATCATTTCTCTAGTGTCGCCAAAAATAACAGATGCATGCTTTTCATATTCTTTTTCTACGTAATAGCTTATTTCCTTACCGTTCCAGGGCTCCCCCAGTACTTTTTTAAATTCTCCCACCGCCATCATGGCCAGATACGGAGAATGAGGCTCATCCAGTTTCCAATGGTCGGTTCTGGTTCCATCTGCATTCCTTTTTACGTCAACTAATAAACCGTTAGATAGGGTTGTGAATTTATCCTGAACGGTCATGTAAATCTCCTGTGTCATTTTTTCATTTGGACTATCAATAGTTGGCATCCAAACAGAGTTGGCCTGCGTTTCACCCTGAGTCCATATTTGCGGCATTTTATAAGGGTTTTCCCCGGTTGGATTTATAAAATACAAGCCCTTGTCATCGCTAATGGCGTTGCTTCCTCTACTACTTTTTAGTTCGTTTGGTTTGGCAACGTATTCTATCACCACATAATAGATTTCGTCGGCAGTAAATTGTTTAGCCAAATTAATTTTAAGAGAATCATTTTCGTATTTATAAAAGGCGGTTTGAAGTAGGTTACCAAAATTTGAATTTATGTCCGTAGTTTTAACAGAGCCTATTCTTTTTTTATCTGAAGTGGATTCAAATACTTCAAGTTTTTTAATTTCCATTCCCCTTGCGTTCAGATAAAGTACATTGGTCGGATAGAAATAAGGTTTAATCTGAAGTGTCGCTTTACCATTCATTCTGCTCTGTGCCCAATCAAAACTTACCTCCAGTTTGGTGTGAATAATGTCGTTCGTTTTCGCATCAGATGCTCTGTATATTTCGCGTTTTGGTGCTTCATTTACGGGCGTTTTAGCGGTATCCAAACGGACAACAGCTTGCGGATTGGTCGGAGCAGGAGGCGTAGTTGCTGTGGTTTTCTTTGAATGATGGCAAGCAGACAAGGTAAAAAGCGTAATAAGGGCTGTGATTTGAACAGGAGTTGTCATAAGGTATTAATTCTAGCATGTAAAAATGTAATAAAATAATTGAAAACCAAAATATCTAAGAAAGCACTTGATAAGCTGTTAGGGCAGATAAGTAAGCCAGAGCCGACATAAAAATTAACTGCATAACTACCCAACTCCAACTTTTGGTCTCGCGCTTAACGACGGCTATGGTACTCATGCACTGCAAGGCAAAAGCATAAAACAAAAGTAAGGACCAGCAAACGGGGCTTGAGTATTTTGAATTTCCATTTTCATCTTTTTCGTTAATTAGTTTTTCCCTTATTCCTCCTTCGTCACTGCTATCTCCCGACTGGTAAATAGTAGCCATTGTACCAACAAACACTTCACGGGCGGCAAACGAAGTAATTAATGCGATTCCTATTTTCCAATCAAATCCAAGCGGTTTAATTACTGGTTCTATCACGTGGCCCAGTCTGCCGATGTAGGAGTTTTCCAGTTTCTCCGCTTCAACCAGTTTTAGTTCCTTAGCCACAGCCTCTGTCAGATCAGCACTTTGCAGATTTGTTTGCTTTTCCTGAAGGGCTTTATATTTTTCTCCGTAACCATGGGAACTCAGAAACCAAAGGACAATAGAAATAGCCATGATGACTTTTCCCGCTTCCTTAATAAACACCCTTACCTTATTGTAAACCATGATGACCGTGCTTTTCAACTGTGGGCGACGATACACCGGAAGCTCCATTATGAAAAAAGAAACCTCATTTGTTTTTACAATTCGTTTTAATACAAAAGCTGTAGCAAGAGAAGCTGCAAATCCTAACAGGTAGAGCAACATCATCACCAATCCTCGAGAGTTAAAGACGCCGAGGAATTGACCATCGGGATATAAAACGGAAATCAAAAGCGTGTACACTGGAAGGCGGGCCGAACAACTAATTAATGGCGAAATAAAAATTGTAATTAGCCTTTCTTTTACATTGCTGATGGAACGGGTTGCCATGATGGATGGGACTGCACAGGCCGTACTGCTGATTAAAGGAATAACGGAACGGCCGTTCAATCCAAAAGGTCGCATCACTTTGTCCATGATAAAACTGGCACGGGCCATATATCCTGAATCTTCTAATATTCCAATAAATAAAAACAACAAAGCAATTTGTGGAATAAACATCACAACACCACTGATGCCGGCAATTACTCCGTTTACAATTAAGTCGTTTAATTGTCCCTTGGGTAATTTATTTTGAATGATTTCACCCAAACTTAAAAAGGCCTGCTCTATCCAGTTCATGGGCGTATCAGACACATAAAAAATAAGTTGAAATACAAGAAATAAAACCACAAGTAATATTAAGTATCCAAAAAATTTGTGAGTTACAAATGCA
>CALMND010000501.1 GCA_937868565.1 uncultured Bacteroidota bacterium
AGCTGCATCGTTAAAGAAGTCAACTTCTTTAAAAAAATTGCTTTAAATTTAAACTTGTTTTGGTAGACATAAATAATATCGTGTATTAACGCTATTACCAATAATGTCCCAACCCTAAAGTCCTTTCTTTCTCTTTAGTCTTTTTTCCCTCTAGCTCCTCTCTCTCTTCTTATTCAGTCTTCACAACCTTCTCCAACTTAATCAATTCTCCGTTTTGTTCTATTCTTAAAAAATAAATGCCGTTGTTAAAGTTTTTAATATTTAACTGACTTAATTCTTTTTCAAGTGGAGATTGATAAAGCAATTCGCCTAACAAATCATAAACACTAAGACTCATATTTTTTTGAACCTTGCTCAAACTAATTGTAAACAAACCATTACTTGGGTTAGGGTAGATGCCAATGAGAGGAGTGTTTTCTGATTCTATAGAGCCGGAAATATCAGTATTTATTTCTTCACCATTTGAATTAAACATGCGTGCACCCACCATGTTACAGGTGTCGCTTATTTGCGAGTTTGGTATTACACCACCAGGCGCAATCCAATTGGATACGGAACCGGTTAATGCAAAACCTGTTAAAGTACCATTGTAAGAGTTGCCTGATGCATCATTCAACGTAGTTCTGAACTGATTAGGTGCTGCGTTAAAGCCCTGATTGAAATGGTAATTAGCTACCAAACCAAAAGAGGAATTAGGAATTTCCGAATTCATGAAATTATTTATTTCACATGCGGTGCGCGCCCTGCTCCAAATACGTAACTCATCAATACTACCCGAAAAACGCTGAGAACCCATCGTATGTCCAATTCCTACATTATTGGAACTGCTTGAAAAGTTAGCTCCGTTCACTCCATTAGTAGTTCCCTTTAAAACGCCATTGATATAAATTCGAATTTGTGAACCATCCCAAACACCCGCTACATGTTGCCAAGTATTAATTGTAACTGTTGATACAGCAGATTGAACGGCGTTATTACCGGGACCTTCTTTTACCAAAAAAGAATAACGGTTTCCATTTCTACGGAGCAAAAATTGCATTTGGTTCGCTGAGTTGTAGTTTCCAATAATTGCCCCGTCTCCTGACGTGGTAGTTGGCTTTACCCAAGCCTCTAGCGTGATTTTGTTTAAGGGGTCGAAGATGCTGCTTAGCGAATTGCCTAAGTTTATTTCATCGTTCGTACCATCAAAATTAAGTGCTACGGCCAAAGGCGATGTTGAGCAGCATTCAATACCCGAACCATCCACCCAGTCAGCAATGTTATCCATATTTTCAAGCGTGCCATTTGGCCCAACAATAGACGTGGCAATACTAATACCACTTCCATCATCAAATTGATTGTACAAGACAAGGCCACTTTCAGTCGGATTTATACAAGCCGCCGAATATGTTTGGACTTCTAATTG
>CALMND010000502.1 GCA_937868565.1 uncultured Bacteroidota bacterium
AAGGCCAGTGCCCCAAGACTTAAGGTTACCAGTTTTTTAGAAAATGTCATTTTTGTAAGTTTAAATAGCAAAATTAAGGTAATTTTTTTAATACCATTGTTATTTTTATGTGATTATATTAAGGCTTCCTTGTTGGCACAATCATGCAAGTGAATCTACTAACACAGCACAACTCATTAGCCTCATCAGTTATTTTAATTTCCCAAATGTGAATTTTACCCCCAATTTTGAGAGGTGCGCACGTGGCCGTTACAAAACCGGCAGTTACCGCTTTAATATGGTTGGCGTTGATCTCCACTCCCACTCCCATAAATAAGTCGCGGTTTACAACGCACCAACTTGCTACGCTTCCCACAGTTTCTGCAAGAGCAACCGAAGCCCCACCATGCAGTAGGCCAAAAGGTTGCTTGGTTTTGTTAACCACTGGCATTTTTGCTTTGACAAAATCTGGCCCTATCTCGGTAAAGCTTATTTCAAAAAACTCGCCAAGTGTGTTTTTATTCAAATCGTTAAGCATCTCAAGAGTTACAGTATCTCTCCAAATAGTCATAGAGTAAAAAATTATTGTCTAAATTTAAACATTCGATTGAAAAAATATACTTATAAACTAATTATGCTTCTAAATTATTTAGTACTCCCAGCCATTTTTAAAGGCCAAGCAAGCAGCAGCATTCACGAATTAAGCGCTATAAACATGGCTGGCAAACCAGTAAGCCTGAAGAGTTTCGAGGGAAAAAAAATATTGATAGTAAACACCGCCAGCAAATGTGGACTTACCCCACAATACAAGCAATTGCAGGAACTTCACAATGAATACAAAGATAAAGGGCTTGTCATTATTGGCTTCCCAAGTAATGACTTTGCAAAACAGGAACCAGGTAATAATGAAGAAATACAGAAATTTTGTGAAATTAATTATGGCGTTAGCTTTTTAATGATGGAAAAGATATCAGTAAAAAAACCCAACATGCATCCCTTATATCAATGGCTTACTTCAAAAAGTAAAAACGGCGTTATGAACTCAAGGGTAAGATGGAATTTTCAAAAATATTTAATTGACGAAAAAGGTCATCTGGTTGACGTAGTGTCGCCGTGGAAAGAACCTGGTTGCAGAAAAATAAAAAAATGGCTTAACTCGTAGAGTTTAATCAATTATCACGCAATCCATAATAACTCAACTTTTATTCTCCTTGCGTAGATTTTACGTATTTATTTCAACTCTTCAAAATCAACATATTCACCGGCCTTGTTTAAGTGTTTGTGAATAGCTCCCTTTATGTCTTTTTGGGTTTCATTTTGAGAGTATATTTTGGTTTTGTTCATTGAGTAGGCATCATTGCCGTCAACTGTTGATTTTTTTGAACCCGAGTTTCTAAAAATCTCGGCTATCTTATAAATCAACCAAACTAAAATAAGAGTCCATATAATATCGCGCATAACACAACAAAGTTATGGATTTTGAAACAAAACTCAAGTTAGCGTTTGTTAAAGTGTAAGTCATTGATTTTAAGCGGCAACCCATGGGTTATAAACATTCTTTTAGCACTTTATTAACAAAGGCAATATTTTTTTTGATGATTTGATACTTTTGCACGAAATTTAAATTTAAATATGAAGACTCTTGAGAAAGTAAATGGTGACTACCAGGGCCAGCTAAATGATTGGATAAAGCACGAAAAAGCTGCCATAGATTTGATAAACGCCGTTGGCAGGTTATGGTTTGAGAAATCTATAGAATTAATTCTGTTTCGTAATCAGTTATTTGACCGAAGCTCCAGTGAAATAATGAACCTTCATTTGTACGCTAAAAACATAGTTAAGAAGCCAATTACGGTTTATGACACTGTTGAATTAGCCAAGGAAATTTTGAATTCAAATATTGGTGCAAGCCGTATAGATATTGGCAAATTGGCTTATGAGTGGTTGCAAGAGGGAAGTCAATTTAAGTCGAAATCAGAATTTGTAACTATTAAGCTGAAAGATTTAGTAGGTACTGGATCCTCGGTTACGCCAAAAGATGTTGTGCTTTACGGCTTCGGTCGAATAGGTCGGCTTGCGGCGCGTGAATTGATTTCACAAGCAGGAAAAGGTGAACAACTTAGATTAAGAGCCATTGTTACGCGCGGAGGTAGCAACGAAGAAATTGTGAAGAGAGCTGATTTGTTAAGGCAAGATTCCGTTCACGGCCCTTTTCCCGGTACAGTGATTGAGGATTTGGAGAACAAAGCTTTAATCATAAATGGTCACACTGTTCATATGATTGACGCTAAAAACCCGGAAGATATTGATTATACGAAGTACGGAATCAGCAATGCCCTAGTTATTGATAACACCGGAGTTTTCAGGGACGATAAAGAATTGAGCAGACATTTACAGGCAAAAGGAGTTGATAAAGTGTTGTTAACCGCCCCTGCTAAGGGCGATGTTCCAAATGTGGTGCATGGCATTAATCACGAAACTGTTAATCTTAAAACTCAGAAAATATTTTCAGCAGCGAGTTGCACCACTAATGCCATTATGCCAATTCTTTACGCTATAGACAAAGAGTTGGGAATACAAAAGGGGCATATAGAGACCGTTCACTCATATACTAATGACCAAAATTTATTGGATAATTACCATAAAAAATACAGACGTGGCCGCTCGGCAGCTCTTAATATGGTTATTACAGAAACAGGGGCTGAAAGTGCGTTAAAAAAGGTGCTGCCACACCTAAGTGGAAAGTTCACGGCTAATTCGGTACGTGTGCCAACTCCCAATGTTAGCTTGGCTATTTTAAATTTAAATATTAATCGGGAAGTTACCCGTGATGAAGTAAATGACATTATCAGAAACTACGCTCTGGAAGGTAAATTGGTTGAGCAAATTCAATACGCCTTCAGTAATGAGCTGGTAAGTACTGACGTAATTGGAAATCCTTGTCCAAGTGTATTTGATAGTCAGGCCACAATAGTATCGCCCGACAAGAAAAGCATTGTTTTATACGTATGGTATGACAATGAGTATGGCTACACACGTCAGGTAATCCGTTTCAGTAAACACATTAGCGAGGTAAGAAGACCCGTGTATTATTAAGAAATTTCGTCATTACGGACTCTGCTCTGCAAAGAGAACGCAAGGATTTAAAACTAACTAAACCTTTGTTCGTAATGACGAAACCAAATTAGAGGGAGAGAAATCTCCCTTTTTTAATTATCTATTTTATTATCTTTACGAATAAACAACCTTATGAAAAAAATAGTCTTTACCCTCGTGATTTTATTTTTAAGTCTTTTAATTCAATCACAACCGCCTTCAGGTAAAGCTAAGCCAGGCACTATTTATGGTGCGAAAACAGATATTACTAATGCTATAGAGGCTCAAAAATTAACATCATTGTTGAATGAACGTGACACGATTACTATAAAGGTAAAAGCAAAGGTATTGGACGCCTGTTCAAGCAAAGGTTGCTGGATGAGTTTAAAATTAGACGACAACACCGAAGCTTTTGTAAAAATGAAAGATTATGGCTTTTTTGTACCTCTTGACATTATTGGAAAAACTGTTGTGGTAGAAGGAATTTCTTATATCAAAACAACCGCAGTTTCCGAACTAAAACATTATGCAGAGGATGCAAAAAAATCACAGAAAGAGATTGATGCTATAACCAAACCTGAAAAACAGGTAAGATTTTTAGCTAATGGAATTTTAGTTGTTGAGTAAACCTTTTCAAGTTCCGAAACCTCAACCGGTTTCATCAAAAAGAGAAGAAGACCTAAGAAATATCCTTGGATAAATTTAACATCCTTTCCTCATTAAAAGCAATAAAAATGCTATGTTTGTAGGCTTAATAAATGAGTCTGGAACAGAACATAAAAACAGCAATAAGAGATATTGCCGATTTTCCGAAATCAGGAATTTTGTTTAAAGACATCACTCCGGTTTTCTACGATCAAAATTTATGTAATCAGATTGTCGGTGCATTTGTTGAACAATTGGAAGAAAAACCAGATGCTGTTATCGGGATTGAAAGCAGAGGGTTTCCGTTAGGGCTTCTACTGGCCAACCGGTTAAACATACCTTTTATTATGATTCGCAAGTCGGGTAAACTACCCTATAAAACGATAGGAATCGAATATGCTTTGGAATATGGCACGGCTAAAATAGAAATGCACGAAGATGCATTAAAAAAGGGCTGGAAAGTGCTGATTCATGATGACCTTTTGGCTACGGGAGGTACCGCAGAAGCCACTGCCAGATTAGTTCTTAAATCCGGTGCGAAAATTTCAGGCTTTAATTTCATAATTGGCTTGGATTTTCTAAAAGGAAGAGATAAATTAGTAAATTATACAAAAAACATAACATGTCTAGTACACTATTAGAAAACGAAGTAGGAATGAATTTTCAGTTAAATGAAAATCAGAATATGATTGCGGATATGATTCGCAAATTTGGCAAAGATCATATTTTACCAAAAATGATGGAATGGGACGAATCTCAGGAATTTCCCGTTGAAGTTTTTAAAAAATTGGGAGAACTTGGATTGATGGGCGTTTTGGTACCGACCGAATATGGCGGTTCAGGATTTGGTTACATGGAATATGTGACAGCAATTACAGAATTAGGAAGTATTTGTGGTTCGATTGCTTTATCTATGGCAGCTCACAACAGCTTGTGTACCGGTCACATCATGCAATTTGGAAACGAAGAACAAAAGAAAAAATATTTACCAAAATTGGCCACCGCTGAGTGGATTGGTGCATGGGGATTAACTGAAGCGGGTACAGGAAGCGACGCAATGCGTATGCAATGTACCGCTGTTGCAGATGGCGATTATTGGGTAATTAACGGAACAAAAAATTGGATTACACATGGTATTAGTGGTAATGTGGCAGTTGTTTTGGTTCGTACCGGCGAATTGTTAGACAGTAATGGAATAACCGCTTTCGTTGTAGAACGCACCACTCCTGGATTTAAGGGAGGTAAAAAAGAAAATAAATTAGGAATGCGCGCCAGCGAAACCGCAGAATTAATTTTTGAAAATTGTCGTGTACATAAATCACAAATATTAGGCAATGTTGGCGATGGTTTTAAGCAAGCTATGAAAGTGCTCGATGGCGGACGTATTAGCATAGCTGCCTTGAGTCTCGGCATTGCAAAGGGTGCATTAAATGCAAGTATTAAGTACGCAAAAGAACGTCAGCAATTTGGTCAACCCATTGCTAACTTTCAAGGTATTGCTTTTAAGATTGCAGACATGGCTACTGAATTTGAAGCTGCAGAGTTATTAACCTTTCAGGCAGCCGATATGAAAAATAAAGGCATGAAGGTGACTAAAGAAAGTGCTTTCGCGAAATATTATGCCAGTGAGGTGGCAGTGAGAGTAAGTACAGAAGCTGTGCAAATTTTTGGTGGTTACGGTTATACCAAAGATTTCCCGGTTGAGAAATTTTACAGAGATAGCAAGTTATGCACCATCGGAGAAGGCACCAGCGAAATTCAAAAACTGGTGATAGCAAGAGAACTTCTCAAATAATCTTAAACCGCTTTACAAGCGGTTTTTTTATTATTAATTTTATACAGTGAAACGTTACTCTTTACAAACCATAGATCACTTTACGCGCTACGTTCTTCGTGACACAGCCTCCTTTAACTGGCTGATGAACAATGGCTATAAGGAACTCGTTGCTACGCTGGATGCTATTCGCGACGACCCAAGAGCTTTTCGGTACTTAATGGAAAATAAACATGTGATTTTGGCTGCCTTCGTTAATTCCATTTGGGACGATGAAGAAGCCTTTCATTTTCTTATGAAAGCCAAAGCTTTTGAATGGGCGGCCTACGCAAATATTATCAATGGAGACGATAAAGCCGATGCTTTTTTAAAAAGTATAAAAAAGGAAAACTACGTGCTGCTCGCTCATGCCATTCAAAGTCGCATTCACGAAGACGGTGACAGAAATACCAGCCCTGTTAATGCTTTTAAAAACATGCTAAATTTTAAGCGTGCTTTTAAAAAAGCCAAAGAGGAAGACAGCAGGTGGTAAATCAACACATTCCTAATTTTTAAAAAATTGATTTTATGAGAATAATAGATTCCATTCCACACGAAAGTATGACCATCAGTATTTTTCAGATGAACGATAAATTTCAGGTGCGCTTTGAAGCAGGCCCTATGGAACAAATCTTTAAATTCCCACAGGAAGATGTGAAAAACATTGAAAATCTTAAAAAGAAAATGGATTCTGAATTTATTGAAGCAACCCGTAAACGTTTTAACGAGATGTTTCTTCTGATACGAAAAGTAACAGAATGATTATTTATTACAATCCAGATTGTAGCAAATGCAAGCAAGCGCTGGAATTTTTAGAAGAAAGTAATTGCGAAATAGAAATTAGGGAGTATTTAAAGATTCCTCCAAACGTTCAGGAAATAAAGGACTTAATTAAATTGCTTAATTGCCGGCCTATTGATATTGTCAGAAAAGGAGAGTTATTGTTTGTCGAAAAATTTGCCGACAAAAATATAAACGATGAAGAATGGTATCGTATACTTTCAAATCATCCTTTGCTCATTGAAAGGCCAATCGTTATTCATGGAACGAAAGCCATAATAGGAAGGCCCCCTCAATTAATAATCGATTTTATTAAAACATAACCCAATAACACGCCTCTGTTTATAGCCTCTTGCTTTATTTGCCTGCCCTTAATTAGAAAAATTATTTTGTTAACCGACACATCCTACCTGTCTTTATTTGTCGGCTATTTTCCGTTATCAACTTAAAGTAACTTCGTATTAAAGTTTGACTCTCAACATTTTGCGGTTAATAACTAAAATTGCACTTGTTAAAATATGCTTCAAAAGTACTTAGCTTTAATCTTAGATAATGTAGAATACAGCTAATCGCATGAGAAAAATTATAGCCATTTGTGTGATTTTAAGTTATTGTATTCCCCTGCAAATAAAAGCTTGGGGAATTCAAGGTCATAAAATAATTGTGCAAATTGCAAAAAGTAAGCTGGATAAAAGTGTAACCGACATGGTAGACTATTATTTAAAGGGCATGGCCTGGGAAGAATCGGCCTGCTGCATGGACGAAACTTCTAAGAACAAAAACAACGACTACATAAAACCCTGGCATTACGTAAGTATTGCGAAAGATAAAACCTATGTAAAGACAAAAGAAATAAACATCATCAGTCAACTTGAGCTTAACCTTAATGTTTTGAAAAACCGGAGTCTATACCCTATCGAGTTTATAGGTGAATCGCTTAAAATTGTGTTCCATTTAATTGGCGATATCAGTCAGCCGTTGCATTGCGGTTATCCCGAAGATAAATGCGGTAATATGGTGCAAGTTAAGTTCCTGAACAAAACCAGTAACCTGCATAAAGTTTGGGACAGTGACATTTTGCAGGAAAAAAACATCGACCTATGGTCTTGCGCCAAACTAATCATGAGTTTTTCTCAAACCGAAATGAATGAGATTGAGAAAACAGACCCAACACTTTGGACGTTAGACTCAAGATCTCTTTTGCCGATGGTTTATGATATTAAGGGCGGTGTTATTGATAAAGCTTACATCGATAAAAACATTATTATCATCGAAAAACAATTGGTCAAGTCTGGCTTAAGACTCGCTGAACTACTAAATCAAACTTTTGCTTCTCAATAGTTGATTTAATGTAAAGTTTATCATGTGGCTTTAATTAGCGGTCGTTTTAGCCAACCGAGGGATGGCTTTTGCATTAAATTTGCTTTTACAAAAAAAACAAACTATCTTCATATTGTATATTAGGTTCCGAATTACGAGGGTTAACTGTTTCTTTACCTTAAATTAAATTTTTGAAGCCATGATAAAATTTTTAAAATCTCTTCTGGCCTTTTTGTTCTCAGGGTTTTTAGTAACAAATGCACAGACCAAAAATGTGGTTTATTACCCCGACTCCGTAAAAATTAAAATTCTAAGTGTTACTCCGGATTCCTTTCCCCAAATTTCGGTTTTTGTAAAAGCTGAAACAAATCAGGGCAAAACTATTTCAGGAGTTTCCAAAGAAAAAATTCAGCTTAAAGAAAATGGTACTGGTTATGAAGTAAGTTCCATTCAAGCTGCATCAAAGAACAGGCCGATATACTTAAGCATACTCATTGATCATTCTGAATCTATGAAAGATGATTATACGCAACTACCTATGTTAAATGGTCAGTACGTTTTTAATTATGATTCGGCAAATAACATTATTTATTCACCCGGGTATAAATCACCGCTGGTGCTTGCTAAAGAATCTATTAAATCCTTCATTCAGAGTTTTAATCTAAAAAAAGATTTCTTTAGTTTATTGGGCTTTTCCAGACACATCGATGTATCAGTACCATTAACACAAAATACTGCACAACTCCACTCTTATCTCGACGCTATGAAACTTGATACCGGCATAGCGATGTATGATGCCCTGATTACTGGTATGCATGAAATAAAATCAGAAAAGGGAATTAAGGCCGTTGTTGTATTAACCGATGGTCATGACAATCACTCGAAACACAACTGGTATGATGTGGTGCTTGAGGCCAAAAGAGAAGAAATTCCGATTTATATTATTGGCATTGGAAATGTGAGCAAAAACACTTTACAGTCCATTGCAGACTCTACTGGTGGCCAATTCTATTTCTGTAATCCTTTGTCACTAGGTAGTGTTTATAGTCACCTGAGTAAACAAATACAATCTATTTACGAAGTAACTTATAATTCTTCCAACTACGCGGTGAAAGACAGTTTGCGCAAAATTGAACTTTCGTTAGGCGTTGATAATTTCACAGTAACAACTGAACCAAAGTATACTAAATTATCAGCCGAAGTTTTACTTAGTATCGAAAAGCAACAAAAACAAAAAATGTATCTTCTTTTTGGTGGTGTGTCTCTTTCGATTCTGATAATAGCTCTTGCTCTTTTTCTTTTGGCAAAAAGAAGAAAAAAAATTGATAATTTTCCGTCTATTAATAAACTGCATCCAAACCCAACTACAGGTATCATAAATCTGGATATTTCAAATGGTGAGGGGAATCTTCAGATAATGGATTTGAAATGGAAAATTCTAAAAACTTTTGAGCTAGGTTCTGGGCAAACAAAATTCGATGTGTCTGAACTTGATTCGGGCACCTATCTGGCGATAATCAAAATGAAATCTAAGGTGTCCAATGCTATAAAATTTGTCATTCATAAGTAGCGCTCACATAAGTAAGCAAACAAAAAAAATCAGGGCATTTTTACTCCTGGTACTATTGATGAAAAATGATTTCCTATCTTTGATAATACAACAGCTAATTCGTAACTCTATGATGCCAAAAATAAAATTTTCTTTGATTGTCGCCTTTATTTTTATTATCAGCGGTATATCCGCCCAGGTACCATTTACGGGCAAGCCTACATACCAAATACTGACCAAAAGAGCTGGCATTTTTTTAGGCATTATTAAAGTGGAATTATTTCCTAACATTGCCCCTTTGCATGTCAGAAATTTTGACAGTTTGGTGAATACACACTTTTATGATACCACAGCTTTTCATCGTGTAATACCTGGTTTTATGATTCAAGGTGGTGACCCAAATTCAAGGCACGGACCGGTTGCAACATGGGGCTTTGGTAGCCCGGGTCAACCGACGGTAAAAGCAGAATTTAGCGCCGCTAAACATCTTCGAGGAATTTTATCAGCGGCAAGGCAGGGGGGCAATATTAACTCCGCCACTTCGCAGTTTTTTATTTGTGTAGCAAATTACCCGTCGTTGGATGGTCAGTATTCTATTTACGGCAAAGTTACCGCGGGCATGAACTTTGTGGATACCATTGTTAGTTCGCCCCGTGACATGACTACGAATAATCCTTTCCAAAAAATAGAAATGTTTGTAACGCGTATTGGTTCCAACGATACCATTCCGAATGCGCCTTTGCTCCTTTCGCCAACAACAGGGACAACTGGAATTGATACGTTGCCATCCGTGTCGCTTAAATGGAAATCAGTTAGCGATGCTATCATTTATCATTTGGACGTATCAACCGATTCGTTGTTTTCAACAACCATTAAGTCCATTGATTTAGGTTCCCTATCCTATAATTTAACAGGTTTAACCGGACAAACAAAATACTATTGGAGGGTGAGGACTAACAATGGCGGGCACTTTAGCAATTACACGCCTGTATGGACTTTCCAAACAGTGTCAATTCTTGATACTAAACTTCCTACTCTTGAAAGGGAGAGAGTTGATGTTACCCCCTTTCCTAATCCAAGCTCAGGAAACTTTACCTTTAACGGGCTGACTAAAGGAAGTGTTATTTCCGTTTTTGATGTTACGGGTAAATTGGTGGTTAGCTCTCTAATCAAAGATAGTATTACCAACATTGATTTAAAAGACAAGGCGAAGGGTGTTTACCCGTATCGAGTTTTGTTAAATAATAAAGAAATAAAACAAGGTAAATTAATTATTCGATAAGTTTTACAAAGCGCTAAGAATAAATAAGATTGTCCGGAAACAAAATAAATAGAATTTTTGGTCTGGATATTATGCGTAGCACCGCGATTCTCCTTGTGGTTATTTCTCACAGCGGCGTCTTCCTTAAACTCTCGCATCCCGATTTCCCATTTATTCCAACACCAGATGGTGTAGATTTGTTTTTTGTATTAAGCGGGTTCTTAATTGGTTCTATTCTGATTAAAAAAACTGAGGAAGACCAAAATTTTAATTTGAGCATGGTGCTTCAGTTCCTGAAAAGACGATGGTTCAGGACGCTACCAAACTATTTCCTGTTTCTATTCATAAACATTCTCCTGATTTATTTGGGACTTATTCATGGAGAGCTTAACAAGTATCTTTGCACCTATTTTGTTTTCTTCCAGTATTTTTTTAAACCTTACGATTTTCTTTTTTGGGAGTCCTGGAGCCTCTGTGTGGAAGAGTGGTTCTATGTATTATTCCCTTTCTGTTTAATGATTGTTTTTAAACTGGTCTCAAAAAAAATAACTCCACAACGAAACATTTTATTCACTATTCTTTTATTTGTCCTCCTCCCTTTACTGTACAGAATATTTAACCCATCTCTTCACGATGATGTTGATTTGTGGTACCGAAAGCTTGCATTGACTAGGCTTGACACAATAGGCTTTGGACTACTTGGGGCCTATTTTTATGCTTACCATCGGATTTATTGGGAAAAATTAAAAACACCACTTTTTGTTTTGGGGGCTTGTTTTATACTATACCTGATTAATTTTAATCTCGGGGCTTCTCCAGTTTTTTACCGGACATTCTACTTTAGTGTTACAGGTCTGTCCATTTTGTTTTTACTTCCCTTACTGAATAGTTTCAAAACAGAGACAATTCCTTTTAAACCCTTTCAGTTTATAAGTAAAATATCTTACTCGATGTATTTGGTTAATATACCTTTGATACAGCTAACGGAATCCCTTTGGAACGAAAAACAACAAGAAAGGGAAGTGTTTTATTACATTATTTTCTGGCTTGTTCTTATCCTCATTTCCTTTTTAGTTTATCGTTTTTTTGAAAAACCGTTCACCGATTTAAGGGATAAAAAAACAAAAAATAAATTTATTGAATACTAATTAGTTTTTGTGGCCTCTCTTTTTTTCAGCAGTTCACTCACTCTGTAAACCAGGTAAAGACAAATTAAAATAAATCCTACCATCACATAACCCAGTGTGTCAAAATGCTCTATAGGTCCCGTCTTTGTTGTTTGAACGACTACCAATCCAGCAAATACCGCCGCCAAACCTCCTGCTACCTGCTGAAGAGAGGAATTAACGCTCATATAAGCGCCACGGTCTGACATGTCAGGAATAGCGGAATTTAGCGCCGTAGCCGGAACCATGCGGCTCATGATACCCATGAATAAGATCACGTTAACGATGATTACTTGCCATATGGGAACGGGTGTTAGGTTTGTATATATCACAATCATCACACAAGCCACAATAGATCCAATCGCAAACAACTTAAACTTATCTATCTTGTCGCTCAACTTACCAATGACGGGCATAATAATAATCGATGAAATACCAGTGAATAGAAATATAATTGGCAATTCACTTTGCGCAATATGAACGTTATTAACGATAAATGCACTTGTGAAAGGCATTAACATAAAACCTCCCATAGAAAGCATAGCAGTTGCCAAATAACCAGTTCGATAGTCGCGTTTCTTAATGGTTCCCCACAAATGCTGAAGTGGATTACTGTTTGTTTGTAATTTTAAGTGCTCCGTAAGTGGTTGCAATTTTAACACAATAGCAGCACCTATTACAATTGCTAATATAACAACCATAAAAAAAGTAGCGTGCCAGCTAAATTTATCAGCCAATAACAAACCTATTGGAATACCCAAAATCTGACTACCCGCAAAAGCCATTTGCACAAAGCTCATTACTCTGCCACGTTGCTGCAAACTAAAAATATCCGTAATAATTGCCATGGAAATCGAACCAATTACTCCACCAAAAATGCCTGTCAAAATCCTTGCTACCAAAAGCGATTCATATGTATTTGCCAAACCGCAAAATAGTGTTCCGGCTATAAAACCGACGTAAAAGAAAAGTAATAATTTTTTACGGTCGTATTTATCAGCAAAGCCCGCTGCCAAAAACCCGGAAATGCCAGCGCTGAAAGCATAAGCCGAAACAACCGAACCAAATTGTTTAGTAGTCATGGATAGGGCTTTCATAAGTATATCTCCGAGCGGAGATAAAATCATAAAATCAAGTACTATCGTAAATTGAAGGAGTGCAATAATAATCACTACAAATTTTTGATAGGAAGAAAATGGGAGGGCAGGTGCTTTTTCGCTCATATTTTTTTTGGAAACACGTAAGGCTTAAATTTTATTTTAATATTTTCATTTCATTCAATAAATAGCCCGCTCCGGCGTATTTATCGACAATCCAAAGGGTAAACCGGATGTCGAGCGTAATGTTTCTGCAAAAATTTACGTTATACATAATATCACTCATCGTACCTTCCCAATTGCGATCAAAATTCGTACCTATTAATTCTCCCTTCCCATTAAGCACGGGGCTACCACTATTTCCACCAGTGGTATGATTACTGCCAATAAAGGCTGTCCTAAGTTTTCCGTTTTTATCGGCATATTGTCCAAATTCTTTTTTCTGGTATAATTCGATCAGCCTTGGTTTTACATAAAAATCTTCCTCACCGGTTTTATTTTTTTCAATTAGGCCGTCCAGAGTAGTAAAATGTTGGTAGTGAACGCCATCTTTCGCATCGTAATCAGATACTTTACCGTAAGCCACTCGCAGGGTACCATTAGCGTCAGGATAAAACAATTTGCCTTTCATGTTTTCCTTTAAGCCAAACATATACTCTTTTTGAAGTTGGTTAATCTGATTTTCGAGATAACTCACCTGAGGTATAACAGCTTTTTGATAATGCAAATAAACGGAAGACGCCAGAAGATACAGTGGATCCTTTTCATAAATGTTTGCATTTGCTTCAAAATTAACATACATGTTTTTCGCCTTTTCGTTTTCAACAAAATTAGAATTCGCATAAAGAAAATCAGTGAGTGCTGAGGTGTTGCCATTATATGCGCCCAACAACGAATCCAGATAAAAAGGTCTTTGTGTGCGTGGCACTTCCTTACTATATATCTCCAGCATGGCTTTGCATAATTTTTTATCTGTTTCCTTATTGTAATTTTTAAAAGGAATAGCAGGAGCCGTTTCCTTTAACAAGGCATTAAATTTGTTTTCTTTACCATTTTGCTTTTTCTTCAATTCGTCAAATACTCCCATAAAACCTCTCATCATCCTAAAACCATCGATACCCAAAAGACATTCGCTAAAATAATCAAACTGTTTACTCAAGGGTGCGTATTCGGCGTACGTTTTCTCAAGTTGATTCAGTAAATTGCTGTACTTCTCTTTTTTTACAGGTTCATTTTTTAAAAGCTCTATGAAATCATTCTCAAACTTTTTCTTCCTATTCACTGCGTCTGATTTTTTTAAACCCAGCATCTCCCCACCCCACTTCTTATATGCATTAGCGACACCAGCATAACGATTCACATACATCAATCTTATCGTGTCGTTCTTTTTCATATCCTCTTCCATAACTTCCAAACGTTTCTCACGCAACATAACACGAATTGGATCTTGCTGGTTCATCAACAGATCAACGGCATAAGAAGTAAGGTATTCCTGCGTACGGCCAGGAAAGCCATATACCATTGTGAAATCACCCTTTTCCTCACCTTTCAAGGAAATAGGAAAAGAATAACTGGGTTTATAGGGAACATTACTCTCATTATACTCAGCTGGTTTATTATCAGCATTGGCATAAATTCTAAACATGCTAAAGTCTGCATTGTGACGAGGCCAAACCCAATTATCTGTTTCTCCTCCAAATTTTCCAATACTTTCAGGCGGTGCGCCAACCAGACGTATGTCCTTAAAAGTTTCTGTCACGAAAAGATAGTATTCGTTTCCGTAATAAAAAGGCCTTACAAACACATCATACTGATTTCCTTTTTTAGCATCATTTTCCAGAGCTTTCATATTGGCTTGGTAGGTCGAATCTTTTTGCAATTCGGAAAAACCGGGTTTAACGTTTTCCATGACCTTTTGAGTAACATCGTCAATACGCTTGATAAAAGTTACGGTTAAACCTTTGCAAAACATTTCTTCCTTTGCATTCATTGCAAAGTACCCGTTCTTTAAATAATCTTTTTCAACCGAACTAAGGGCTGCAATCGAAGAATTCAAAGTACCCGTTCTTTAAATAATCTTTTTCAACCGAACTAAGGGCTGCAATCGA
>CALMND010000503.1 GCA_937868565.1 uncultured Bacteroidota bacterium
AAAACCATAAAAGCAGGTGCATTATATACCGCTGACCGGCAGCGGGTTAGAGAAATACTTCTTTTTTGTATATTTACTGCGTGAAAAAACTGGTTGCCATCTTTTTGCTTTTTCAAGTTGCAAGCAATAATGCTTTTGCAGAAGAGCTTATTAAAATGCCAGGGCTTATCACACATTACTTTCACCATACTGAAAAACACGGCGAACAGGAAAATTTCTTTGCATATCTTCATCAGCACTACTGCGACACCCACGCCCAGGATAGCCACACAAATGGAAACGACAGCGAGGACAGCGATTGCAATCTGCCTTTTAAACACTGCAACGATTGTTGCATAAATATTCATTCGCCAGCCATTGGCTTTTTACCCGCTGTTGTAGAGGCAAACTCTCTCGCAGTATTAATCAATACTCAGAATTTTATTCCTGAAAACGACAAGATCGAAAGCCTCGAACTTGCTTCCATCTGGCAACCGCCTAAACTTGCTTAAATTCTTTTTCGGCTATTGCTGAACCTTTGCGGAACAACCCTCCGCACAGAATTTTCTTTTTTTATTAATCGAAATAAACCGGTTTATCGCGCCGCGTTTATGTATCCGTTAAAATTATGTTAGATAAAGTAATTCACTTTTCTATTAAGAACAAGATCATTATTGGTCTGTTCACACTGGCCCTGATCCTTTGGGGCAGCTACTCGGTAACACAGCTTCCCATTGATGCTGTGCCCGATATTACAAATAACCAGGTGCAGGTTATAACCATATCTCCATCGCTCGCGGCAGAAGACATTGAGCGGCTGGTCACATTTCCTGTTGAGCAAACGATGGCAAACATCCCCGGCATCGAAGAAGTCCGCTCGTTCTCGCGCTTTGGCCTCTCCGTAGTTACCATCGTGTTTAAAGAGCATGTGGATGTGTATTGGGCCCGTCAGCAGGTAAATGAACGGCTGAGCGAGGCAAAAACAATTATTCCACAGGGAGCCGGGATTCCAGAATTAGCACCGCTTACAACAGGCCTGGGCGAAATATACCAGTATGTAATTCACACCAAAAAAGGCTACGAAAAAAAATATACGCCCATGGAATTGCGTACTATCCAGGATTGGATCGTAAGAAGACAGCTGCTGGGAACAGAGGGCGTAGCCGATGTTAGCAGCTTTGGCGGCTATTTGAAACAGTACGAGATCGCCCTGGATCCTGACAAACTAAGGAGCATGAATATCTCTATCGCTGACGTGTTTACCGCCCTGCAAAAAAATAATCAGAACACCGGCGGAGCCTATATTGACAAAAAGCCAAATGCTTTTTTTATACGCAGCGAGGGATTGATCGGAACGCCGGAAGATATCGGCAAAATTGTTGTAAAGGTCAACAGCAATCACATTCCAGTTTTAATCCGGAATGTGGGAACCGTTGACTTTGGGCATGCCACGCGCTATGGAGCCATGACACGCAACGACGAAGGCGAGGTGGTTGGTGCCCTTGTGTTGATGCTAAAAGGCGCTAACTCATCGCAGGTTATTACCAATGTAAAGGAGCGTATTGCACAGATCGAAAAAAATCTGCCTGAAGGTGTTGTGATCGAGCCATTTTTAGACCGCACTAAGCTGGTGAATAACGCTATCAGCACCGTTGCGAGAAACCTGGCAGAAGGTGCGCTCATTGTAATTTTTGTGTTGGTACTTATGCTCGGTAACATGCGCGCGGGCCTCATTGTGGCATCTGTAATACCGCTTGCCATGCTGTTTGCCATTGCGCTGATGAATTTATTCGGCGTATCCGGAAACCTGATGAGCCTTGGAGCCATTGATTTTGGACTGATTGTTGACGGAGCTGTTATCATCGTAGAAGCAACACTGCACCATTTAACCGACAGGAGCCTTCTTGAAAAATTCAGGCTAAAAAAACTAACGCAGGATGAAATGAACCAGGAGGTATATGAATCTGCTTCCAAGATCCGCAGCTCCGCGGCCTTCGGCGAGATCATCATCCTGATCGTTTACCTGCCCATACTTGCATTGGTGGGTGTTGAAGGAAAGATGTTCCGGCCAATGGCACAAACGGTTTCGTTTGCTATTCTGGGTGCGTTTATTCTTTCGCTTACCTACGTGCCTATGGTAACCGCATTGTTCCTGAATAAAAATATCCAGAGAAAAGAAACGGTATCAGACCGCATTATGCGCTTCTTCCAGAGGGTGTATAGCCCGATGATCCATTTTGCGCTTAAAAGAAAGGTGCTTATTGTCAGCATATCCGTAGTAATGCTGGTAACAAGCGTTGTGGTGTTTGGCAGGATGGGCGGCGAGTTTATTCCAACCTTAGACGAAGGAGACTTTGCCGTTGAAACGCGGGTGTTGCAGGGCAGCTCTATCTCTCAAACCATTGAAGCGGCGTTACGAGCTGCAAAGATCCTGAAGGCAAAATTTCCGGAGGTAAAAGAAGTGATAGGTAAAATCGGCTCATCGGAGATACCTACCGATCCCATGCCTGTAGAGGCATGCGATCTAATGATTATTCTTAAAGACAAATCGGAATGGGTGAGCGCCTCCACGCGCGAAGAGCTGGCCAATAAAATGGCTGATGCGCTATCGGTTATCCCAGGCGTAACCTTCGGTTTTCAGCAACCCATTCAAATGCGGTTTAATGAATTAATGACCGGTGCAAGGCAGGACGTAGTAATTAAGATTTATGGCGAAGACCTGAATACGCTAAGCGACTATGCGAAAAAGATTGGCAAAATAGCATCCGGTGTTGAAGGTGCGCAGGACGTTTATATTGAGCAGGTAACCGGCCAGTCGCAAATTGTTATCAAATTCGATAGAGATAAAATTGCGCAGTTCGGCCTGAACATTGAAGACGTGAACCAGGTGATTAACGCAGGGTTTGCTGGACAATCTGCGGGTTTTGTTTACGAGGGAGAGAAACGGTTTGATATGGTGGTTCGCCTGGAAAAGGGCAACCGGCAGAATATCGACGATATAAAAAACCTTTTTGTAACGGCACCACACGGCAACCAGGTACCAGTATCGCAATTGGCCGAGGTGGAATTAAAAATCAGTCCGAACCAGATACAGCGCGACGACGCTAAGCGCAGGATCACCGTAGGCTTTAATGTACGAGGCCGGGATGTGGAAAGTGTGGTAAAGGAAATGCAAGGGAAAGTTGATAAGGATGTAAAATTCAGCGCCGGGTATTATCCTACCTACGGCGGAACTTTTAAAAACCTTGTTGAAGCGCGCAAGCGTTTGTCGATAGCCGTGCCGGTATCACTGCTGCTTATTTTCACGCTCTTGTTTTTTACATTCCATTCATTCAAACAAAGCCTCCTCATTTTTACAGCCATCCCGCTTTCCGCCATTGGCGGCATCTTCGCCCTGTGGCTGCGTGATATGCCGTTCAGCATTTCAGCTGGCGTTGGCTTTATTGCCTTATTCGGTGTAGCGGTTCTTAATGGCATTGTACTTATTGCAGAATTTAACCGGCTAAAAACAGAAGGCATGACAGATATAAAAGAGATTATTTTAAAAGGCACATCTATACGCCTGCGCCCGGTAATAATGACCGCATTGGTTGCCTCGCTGGGCTTTTTACCAATGGCATTGTCGCACGGCTCCGGTGCAGAAGTGCAAAAACCTTTGGCCACCGTGGTAATTGGCGGGTTGCTAACAGCAACACTTCTTACCTTACTCGTACTTCCCGTACTGTATTGGTATTTTGAAAAGATAGGTAAAACAAAACTACAGGTTTCCGCGCCCGCGGCAATTCTTATTTTTCTCTTGCTTCAAACTTCATTCACTAAAGCTCAGACAGGGCCCACATCAATTGGCTTGCAACAAGCTATTGATGCGGCATTAAAAAATAATGCATCCGTCATTGCCGGAAATTATGAGATAGAATACAACCGGGTATTAAAACGAACGTCAACCGACATTGGTAAAACAAATGTGTCGCTGCTACATGGACAATATAACTCCATCAACACAGACAACAACATTACTATATCGCAAAGCATTCCTTTCCCCACACTGTTTAGCAGCCAGCTTCAATTACAGAATGCTCACTTAAAAGGCTCTGAATTAAAATTGCAGGTAACACGCAATGAGCTTATCAGTCAGGTAAAATCAGTTTATCAATTTATAGAATACCTAAAGGCTGAACAAAAGTTATTATTGAGCCAGGATAGTATCTACACAACCTTTTCCAATGCGGCAGCGAGCCGCCTGAGAGCAGGCGAAAGCAACCTGCTGGAAAAAACCACCGCTGAAACTCAGTTACTGGAAGTCAGGAATTTGATGCTGCAAAACAATTCCAACCTGCTAATATATCAATCTCAATTACAGGCATTGATGAACAGTAAGAGCCAGGTGCAAATAGAGAACGGAACAATTCAAAAGCTGGAGCTTACGATCCCTAATGACAGTGCAGCATTTTCCCAAAATCCTTATCTGCTGTACTTAAAGCAGCAAATAGAGATCAGCCAAAAGCAGAAGAAAGTAGAAACGGCAAAAGTGCTTCCCGATTTCACTATTGGTTACTTTAACCAGTCGCTCATTGGTGTTCAAAACATTAATGGTACCGATCAGTATTTTGATGGCTCAAAACGTTTTACCGGACTGCAAATTGGCGTATCCATACCCCTGTGGTTCGTGCCCCAAACTGCAAGGATAAAAGCCGCCGAGATCAATAAAAAATCAGTTGAAAGTAACGTGGAGCAATATCAAACCAACCTGCAATCGCAATACACACAGGCCATACTCGATTACACAAAAAATAAAAACACACTGGAGTATCTCGAAAGCAGTGCGCTGCCTAACGCCGAACTCCTGGTGAAGCAGGCTGATAAAGGTTTTAAAAGCGGAGAAATAGGGTACGTGGAATACTTGCAGGGCATTAAGAATGCTATCCAGATCAGGAGCAATTATTTAAACAGCTTAAACCTTTACAACCAAAGTGTAATTAAACTCGAATACCTGTTAGGTAAAAAATAAAATTTAAAAATTAAGATCATGAAAAATTTCGCAAATAAAATAGGTAGGCTGTTAATTATAACACTTCTTATTAGCTCCTGCAGCTCTAAAGATGAAACCAAACAAAGCGCCGAGCACCATGACGAAGAAACAAACGTGGTGGAGCTAACACCTGAGCAACAAGCAACCGTTGGCCTAAAACTCGGTAAAATAGAAATGAAAGATCTGAGCGGCGCCATCAAGGTAAATGGCCAATTAGATGTGCCGCCGCAAAACCTGGTAAGCATTTCAGCTCCTCTGGGTGGCTTTGTAAAAAGCACTGAGCTGCTGCAGGGTATGAAAGTTGAAAAAGGACAGGTGATTGCTGTATTACAGCATCCTGACTACATTCAAATTCAGCAGGATTATTTAGATACAAAAAGCCAGTTGGACTACCTGGATGCTGAATACAAACGTCAGCAAGACCTTTCGAAAGAGAATGTCAACTCTCAAAAAACAGTGCAGCTTGCAAAATCGCAGTATGAAAGCATGCTGGCTAAAAATGCGGGGCTAAGGTCAAAGCTCCTGCTCATAGGCATTAACCCCGAAAAACTGTCCAGTAATACCATACAAAATACCATTACGCTAACCTCGCCCATAAGTGGCTATGTAACCAATGTAAACGTCAACATTGGCATATTCGTTAGCCCTACAGATGTGATGTTTAAGATCGTAGACACAGAACACCTTCACGCCGAGCTCACCGTTTTTGAAAAAGATGTACCTAAGATCAGGATCGGGCAAAAAGTAAGGTTTACGCTCGCTAACGAAACTACAGAACGCATAGCAACTGTTTACCTGGTTGGAAGAGAAATAAGCGCCGACAGAACGGTACGCATCCATTGCCATTTAGACAAGGAAGATTCAGACCTGCTGCCAGGCATGTATCTAAAAGCCTACGTGGAAGCTGGAACCCGCAGCCTGCCTTCCTTACCCGACCAGGCCATTGTGAGCTTTGAAGGAAAAGATTTTGTGTTTGTTGCCGATGATAAGGCCAATCATTTTAAAATGCTTGAGGTAACCAAAGGCATTAGTGAGCTGGGATATACCGAAGTAGCGCTTAACGGGCAATTAAAGAACAGCTCCAACGTTGTTATTGCCGGGGCTTACGAAAAAAAAAAAAAAATGAAGAACAGCGAAGAAGATGAAGGACATTAATAAAAATAAGGGCGGCGGCCTGGTTGTGTTTCCGGTTTAGTCACAAATCATACTGCCAGGTTTGCCGTCCGCCAATTTCAATACAAGAATAAATTACACTTCATGAAAACAAAAATCATCACTAAAAGCGTTTGGATTTTATCACTGGTTAGCCTGTTCACAGACATTGCATCAGAAATGCTCTACCCGGTTACGCCGCTGTACCTGAAGAGCATTGGGTACTCTGTTGTGCTCATAGGTATTATTGAAGGTTTTGCTGAAGCTGTTGCGGGTTTAAGCAAAGGCTATTTTGGCGAGTTGTCTGATAAAAAAGGAGTGCGTGTGCCCTTTATCAGGCTGGGGTATTGGCTCAGTGCTACCGCACGCCCGCTAATGGCAGCATTCACATTCCCCGCCTGGATCTTTGGAGCTCGCTCGCTCGACCTGCTGGGTAAAGGCATTCGCACATCTGCCAGGGATGCCATGCTTTCCGATGAAAGCACGCCACAAACCAAAGCTTCCGTGTTTGGGTTTCACCGGTCTATGGATACGCTGGGTGCAGTAATAGGCCCGTCACTTGCCCTGCTGTACATGCACTATCATCCGGGATCTTATCGCATGATGTTTTTAATTGCTTTTTTACCTGGTGTTTTAGCTGGCTGCACAGTTCTTTTTTTAAAAGAGAAAAAACGCGAGCCCATACAAGAAAAGGCAAAGTGGCCATTCATCGCCTCTTTTAGCTATGTAAAAACCGGTCCGCCGGAATACAAAAAACTTTTATATGGTCTTTTGCTCTTTACACTTTTTAATAGTAGTAATGCTTTTCTCATTCTGAAAATGAAAGACAGTGGCGTATCCGATACAACCGCTATCGGCATCTACATTTTTTATAACTTAATTTACGCGGCCTTTTCTTACCCGCTTGGTAAGCTCGCCGATAAGATCGGTACAAAAATTACATTTATAAGCGGCCTTATTTTGTTTGCTGCTGTCTATCTTGGCATGGCCTTGAACAGCTCGCTCACAGGCTTCTTTATTTTATTTTTTATTTATGGGTTGTTTATGGCAAGCACCGAAGGCATTAGCAGAGCCTGGGTTAGCAATGTTGCCGCCAAAGAAGATACCGGAAAAGCGCTTGGCGTATATTCCGGGCTAAACAGTATTTTAACCATAGCTGCCAGCTCGCTGGCCGGTTTGTTGTGGTACAAAATCTCACCGCAATCAACGTTCTTTCTCACAGCTATTGGCACCGCCTTTGTCGTTCTCTATTTCATCTTATTTATTAAATCACCGGCACGTTCTAAAAATTAAAGTACATGATAAACAAAGATCCAAACCACCGGCATACTTATGACCAGCAAGGCAACATGACCTGCTGCTCGCTGGAAGAAAAGGTATATGTAAAAGCTGGTGCAGCAGAGCTGATACAATCAGAGCACGAACATGACCACTCCGACGGTCATAACCATGATGAACCTGCCGCCTGGCGGGAATACCTGCCTGCGATATTAAGCTTCAGTATGCTGGCGATAGGAATTCTTCTCGACAGTTTTCTTAAACCTTCTTTCTTTACGGGCATCGTGCGCTTGATATGGTATAGTATCGCGTATCTACCTGTTGGGATCCCTGTGTTGAAAGATGCTGTAAAAGCCATTGCGAAGGGTGAAGTGTTTACCGAGTTTACTTTAATGGGCATAGCCACCCTGGGCGCGTTTGCCATAAAAGAATATCCCGAAGGTGTAGCCGTTATGCTTTTTTATGCTGTAGGCGAATTGTTTCAATCGGCTGCAGTATACAGGGCAAAGCGTAACATTAAGGCCTTGCTGGATATCCGGCCTGACAAGGCTACTGTTATTCGTGGCGACAAAACAATGGATGTGGCCCCCGATAAAGTAATAGTGAACGAAATTGTGGAAGTTAAGCCCGGCGAACGTGTGCCGCTTGACGGAACGCTGTTGTCTGGCAGCGGCTCGTTTAACACAGCGGCGCTCACCGGCGAAAGCAAGCCACAAACTATAAGAGAAAACGAAGCTGTGTTAGCGGGTATGATTAACCTTGATAAGGTAGTGCAGCTAAAAGTCAGCAAGCCTTTTAATGAGAGCTCTATATCCAGGATCCTTGATATGGTGCAGAATGCCAACTCTAAAAAGGCGCAAACCGAATTGTTCATTCGTAAATTTTCAAGCATCTACACGCCGGTAGTTGTATTTCTTGCGGTGGTAGTGATGCTGCTACCCTATTTATTTGTTACAGATTATGTTTTTAAAGATTGGCTTTACAGGGCGCTTGTTTTCCTGGTGATCTCATGTCCATGCGCGCTTGTTATTTCCATTCCGCTGGGTTATTTCGGCGGCATTGGTGCGGCTTCGCGCAAGGGTATTTTATTTAAAGGCTCTAATTATCTTGACCTGATGACAAAAGTGAATACCGTGGTAATGGATAAAACAGGCACCTTAACCAAAGGTGTTTTTAAAGTCCAGAAGATCATGTCAGCGTTTTTAAATGCAGATGATTTTTTATCCATTGTTGCCTCAATCGAAGCGGCATCCACGCATCCCATTGCAAAGGCCATTGTAGCACACAATAAAAGTGAACCGGGAAAAGCAAAAAACGTTGAAGAGATTGCAGGACACGGGTTAAAGGGCAATGTAAAGGGCAAAACAGTTTTAGCGGGTAATTTAAAACTGCTAAAAAGCTATAAGATCAGCTATCCGCCCGAAGTAGAAGCAATAACCGATACCATAGTTATAGTAGCCATCGACAGCCAGTATGCCGGTTACATTACCATTGCCGACGAAATAAAAGAAGACAGCGGTGAGGCGATCAAAGAGATGCACCAGCTTAATTTGAGAACCGTTATGCTTTCAGGTGACAAGCAGGCCGTTGTTGACCAGGTGGCAAAGCAGCTCAATATTGATTCGGCGTTTGGAGGCTTGTTACCAGAAAACAAAGTTCAAAAGGTAGTGGAGCTAAAAGCCACCCCTAAGCGCGTGATCGCGTTTGTGGGCGATGGCATTAACGATGCGCCCGTACTTGCATTGAGTGATGTGGGCATTGCCATGGGCGGCCTGGGTAGCGACGCTGCTATTGAAACGGCCGATGTGGTCATACAAACCGATCAGCCCTCTAAAATAGTCACCGCCATTAAAATTGGCAAAGCTACCAAAGCCATTGTGTGGCAAAACATTGGCTTTGCGTTTGGTGTAAAAGTAATTGTGCTTATTTTAGGTGCCGGTGGCCTGGCTACCATGTGGGAAGCCGTGTTTGCAGATGTTGGCGTGGCGCTGCTGGCTGTTTTAAATGCGGTGCGAATCCAGAATAAAAAGTTCTAGCGCTCAGGCGCTTAAACATTTAATAAACAAGCTACGTTTTATAGCAAACCTTAGTTCCGGCCAGCGTTAACTTTGTAGTATGGAATTGGTGTTGAAGAATCCGGATGCGAAGCCGCCCTTTATAGGGGTTGAATTTCCAAGGCATTGGAAGGCCGAGGAGAATAAAGATCTTGTGCTACTGCATGCGGATAAGGATTACAGCATTGTGCTGGAGATCATGAATAACCACGTAAACCTGAAGCTGGACTGCGAAGAGCTGAAAACTTCACGATTTTACGCCAAGCTAGATTTTAAACCTGAGCACTTAAAAAAATGGCTGGATACAGCTTATTCGAACGAATACGTGAATTTTGGCCATGTGCTTAATGAGAACGGCAGCCATAAAATTATCAGGCTTACCGAGCAGAATAAAGTGTTTGTTTTAAAGGTTTCTAAAATTGAGACGTTTAGCAATGGCGAAAAGTATGAGCCCGGCATCCGCAGGCATGGCATTACAAACGGGGCGAGCTGGTCGTTAATGTAAACGCGCATTACATAGGTTTATCCAATAATTAAGAGTATCTTTAACCATGTTTTTGCGCCCAGCGGATAACCCTGTCTTCTGAGTTCGGACAGCCGACCAGCGACATGAAATACAAAAATCTTTTTATTATTGATGACGATCACGACGATCTTGAATTTTTTCAGGATGCAATTAAGCTGCTTAACACGAATGTGCAATGCAGGTATTTTCAAAATTCGTTAGAGGGTTTCAATGAGCTGGCTTCAACTCGTGCCAAACCAGATGCCATATTTCTCGATCTGAATATGCCCCTTTTATCTGGTGAGAAGTTTTTAACGCAAATGAAAGCCGATAAACAGCTGTCCCAAATTCCCGTTTATATCCTTTCAACGGCCGCTCCTGAGCCTGGTAACAGGTTTGTTAATGAGTTAGGTGCTTCGGGTTATCTTGTAAAGCCCAGTAGTTATCTCACGCTAATAAGCATGCTGGCAGAGGTTTTAGAGGTAAAACACAAAAGGCTGAGCTGAAGCAAAGCTGTTAATGGATCTCTTTAAACCGCTCGTTATTTATAAATACATAATCGTTAAGCGTGCCCAGGAAGCTGATGATGTCTGTTTTTTCCTGTTCAGTTAATGAAATACCATTCATCAAGAGCGGATCGATGTTCGTTTTATTGGTGGTGCCGATGGCGTAATGGTTAAGCACTTCGCTCAGCGCTCCAAAACGCCCGTCGTGCATGTAAGGTGCCGAAAAGCCCAGATTTCTTAGCGAAGGTGTTTTAAATTTATAAATGTCGCTCGTGTTAAACGAAATATTATATACCCCGCTATCCTGGTAGCCGGATGGCGGAAGCCCATTGCTTCTCGATTTAAAATCACTGAATAACGGCTCAACATGACAGGATGCACATTTGCTTTTGTAAAGCTCATAGCCTGCATTTTCAGATGCAGTGAATGTATCATCACCGCGTTTTACCTTGTCGTATTTACTCTGGTTAGATACCATGAGCCCCATAAACTGGGCAAAGGCTTTTAGCATGCGCTGAGAGTTTACAACCGTGTCGCCAAAAGCTTCTTTAAAAAGTTGCTTGTATTTAGTTGAGTAAGCTAAGCGGCTAACCGCTGTGCCCAGCTGCAAATTCATTTCAATAGGATTTTCAATGGGGCCTATAGGCTGGTTTTCAATATTGCTGGAACGACCGTCCCACATCAGCTGTGTGTGCCAGGTCAGGTTAAATATTACAGGGCTATTGCGCTTACCGATAAGATCGTGAACGCCGTGGCTGGTTTTGTGATCGGGTCCGTTAGAGAATGCAAACACTTGTTGATGGCAGCTACCACACGATACTGTACTATCCTCCGAAAGCATGGTTTCATAAAATAAATATCTGCCTAAGGTAAATTTGCTTTTAGACACATCGTTAGCCTGGAAGCTGTAATATGGATTTGGCCAACCCTGTGGAACGACCGGCTCATACACATCTGTATTTACTACCGGCTGGCTTTCATCTGCAGGATCACCACCGGTTTTGTTCTTTTTACATGCAACACTAACCGCTACAAGTACGCAGGCCGCAACAAAGTAATTTGATCTTTTCCTCATGCTTAGCGGGTTATTGCAGAAACAGAAAACATATCTACATAATTATTAGCAACCGGCTTGGCCGACGAGGCATTTATAGCTGTAGGCAAAGCGGCAAAGCTTAGCACGGTTGGGGTTTTTAAGCACTCCAGCACATTGGCCTTCATAAATATTTTTGAGCCCCCGGCTTTATCCACCACCAGGTTATTGGATGGAAAGTTGAGTGTTACATTTTTAATATTGTTTGCATTGCCCTTAAATCCTCCAACATGGTATTCGATATTATGCCCGCCAAAGTTAGGCACACTGGGCGTGTAAGCTTCAAACTTAAAAAAGATATAGCCCTGGCTCCAGCTCCAAAACATATCCTTGCCAGGTTCCAAATCGCCGGTTTGCGCACCCGATACATTACGCGTGCTATCCACACCAATAACAAAGCTCATATAGGTATATGTTTCAAACGGAACATCCTTCACAATAAATTTGC
This sequence comes from uncultured Bacteroidota bacterium, assembly GCA_937868565.1. Taxonomy (GTDB): domain Bacteria; phylum Bacteroidota; class Bacteroidia; order B-17B0; family Aurantibacillaceae; genus Aurantibacillus. The sequence continues at coordinate 12,045 of CALMND010000503.1, forward strand.
AGGTCTTTGCACTGTCAGCCGCATTAAGCAAATGATAGCTTTCCTTTTCTGCAAAAAAGCTACCATCAGGTTTGTGAAATTTTATGTTAGAGATGTAGTATTTCAGTTTAGTTACTGAAAACGTATCTCCGTAAGCGCTGATGTATTTGGGCGTTGATGCCTTGTAAACCGTATCCTTTGATATAAACAGTACGCTGCTGCCAGCCATGTTTGTAACATTCACCGTTACATCGCTACCCACGGGTGCTGTAGTAGGTGTAGGCGTAGTAGTGGTTGGTGCCGGGCTGTCGTCAGTACTGGTTGTGTTTTTTTTCTTGCACGACAAAAGGCTAAGCGCAAGCAGTGAAGCAATAAATAATCTCATGGTTGTGTGTTAAATCCTAACCAAGATAGAGCAATAGCCTATCTTTTACTTACATAATTTTATGTTTTCACAATTCACACTTACTTAAACAACCTTTACCTGGTAGCAGCAATCAGCCGTCCCAGTCTGGCTTCTGTTAGCTCATCCTCGCCAATATCCGTACAATGAATTAAGTAGCCATAGCCGCGCTTTGTGGCATACCTGTGGCCGGGCGGGTATATTTTTTTTACTGTTATAATTTCATCGCCCGCATGTACTATGCCCAGTCCGTATTTCGGAACCTTTTTCTTTCCCATAGCTGCTATATAAAAAGGCTGCCGCAGCCATTATCTATAAACAGGTTCATAAGATAGCTCATTTGTGTGCCGCCCATGCCCCGCATGTGCATAAGTCCTCTCTCGCCCTTTAGCGCCACCGATTCCATTTTACGGCAATAGTTCTCTGACAAGATGTGGTAGAGCCTGTTGGGGAGCTGATGCTGCTTGAGCGGCCGCAACAAAAAACGGCGAATGGCCGGATCACTTTTCTTCAGCAGCTTTATGCGCGCAGGCAGTAGCGCCAGGCGAAGCTTGATGGCATGCTGTTTTGATGCAAAGAGAATGGCCCTGCAGGCTAAAGGATCCAGGTCGAGCCGAATACCCTCTATAGTATACTGCATTCTTTTAAAGCTGTGTTGGTAAGCCGCTATCTCAAGCGGGCTAAGAAAATGGAGCAAGGCCGGATTTGTTTCGGGCGTTTCAATAGCGCCGAAGCCTTTTACTTTGGCCAGTCGGTGGTTGTTGGTTTTCATAAACGTTGATCTTAAGATGTTAGCAATCCGCCAGACCAGTTTATGGTGAAACCTGGTATAAAGATAAACTTATTTTTTACATTTATGCGAAGCCACTATTCTACGGCGTTTTAAAAATGTACACTACTGTTGCAAGAGAATTTTCGATGACCGAAATACTGGTTAAAACCACTTACCAGGCGGTAATAAGCAAAGAAAAATCTTTCCAGAGCCAACCCATTGCTTTTGGCGCTGGCTTTTTTATCAATTACCGCGACAATTTATTTTTCCTAACCGCAGATCACAACATTCATATTGAAGATCACAAGGTGAATGAGCGCACGGGCATTGATAATTATCTCTCAGTGCTAAATAACATCAGCGATAAAAACTCCCTCTCAACCCTGCTTACACCCATTGATGGCTTTTATTACATGCAAAGCTTCGACGTGTCTAAAGAAGATCTTAATCCCCAGTTGTTTGATGTGGCTATAAGCATGGTAGATAGAAAGCGGTTTGAAGCGCCCTTTTTAACGGATGAAGATATAAAGGACGAAAACGAAAAACCGCTGGTGAGCCCTAATGAAGAAAAATTTGAATTTTTGCCTGAGCACATTATTGAGCCTTCGGCGGACGACACTTATTATGTGTACGGAAAAATAAGGCCTGAATTTAAGGGGCTGTTTTTACACCGCAGCAATACCTTTAAAAACGATCTTAAGTATGTGAATACCTTTGGCAACTACATGCTGCTAAATACCCGCGAGGTTATTGCCGACGCCGAAGACTGGGCGGGCTTAAGCGGATCGCCGGTGTTAAACCAGGCTGGCAAATGCGTGGGTGTTTTATGCTCGGTTAACGAGGGCAGCAGGTCAATTTTTGTAAAGCCATTCAGTAAGATCTTACCGTTTTTAGACACCATTATTTTGCAGGAGCAGCTCGCCAGCCAGGCCAAAACAGAGCCTTAGAGAGATATGCAAAAGTTTTGCTAAATTGCGCTCCCGTAAAAAATTTATGAAGCTCCTTTCAATAGACATTTTAAAAGAATACGGCTTTGTTGGCAACCCGGCCAAATCAACCGTTGATGTAGATGTAATGTCTAAAGACGGTATGGATGTGGCCTCAAAAAACGGCACATTCTATTATGTAAACCTGGGCATAGAATATCCGCTAAAGGATTTAACAGCGCTTAGAAAATTATACAAGGAGATTAAGAACCAGGATCTGAAGGCCGTTTAACCGATCTCACACTGGCCTCATACAACCCTGCATCACTTATTAAGCAGCAGCTTTGCTGTTGATTTCGCTGTTAATAGTAACTGCGAATAACTTCCAAAAAAACCGGAAAAAACCGCTATCTTTAAGTTTCTATGCACACCACTTTACCCACGCTGCCTGAGCAAAAGCAAGCAGAAATTAACGCCATTGTGGCGGCTCTTATTCCGCGCTTTGCCGAGGTGGAAATGATTATTTTGTTTGGAAGCTATGCGCGGGGCGAGCAGGTAGATGATTTTTACACCGAAAAAGGAAATACCTATTCCTACCGATCAGACTACGACCTGCTGATTATACTCAGCAAAAACGGCCATGCCAACAGCAATACGCTCACACAATCCATTAGTACCAGGTTAA
>CALMND010000504.1 GCA_937868565.1 uncultured Bacteroidota bacterium
AGCTTTACATTTGGCATTAGTGGCTTTAGGTGTTGGTGCAGGTGATGAAGTGATAGCAAAATTGGAACTGAATACGAATGAAAATAAACCCTTATCCGAATACAAATTTAAATTCGTGGCACAACTAAAAGGAGAAAAATTTTTGGAACAAGCTGAAGTAACGGATGCTGACGGATTGAACTACATTAAATTTAATTTACCCAAAAAACTAAATTCCAACGATGGTCTGTTAAATGTGATGATTGAATACAATGGAAGCACAGAAAGCATTTCTCGTTCTATACCTATCGTGTTAAATAAAATAACTTTTAATACTTACCCAGAAGGTGGTGACTTGGTTTACGGAATGGATAGCAAAATAGCATTTAAAGCCTTAAACGAATTTGGTAAACCTGCTGATGTAGAAGGTGCCGTTTTTACAGAAAAGGGGAGTCGGGTAGTTGGCTTCAGCAGTTACCATCAGGGAATGGGAGCTTTTGCGTTCAATCCTCAAAGAGGAGAGAAGTATTATGTAAAAATTACTAAACCGGTTGGCATTGAAGATAAATTTAATTTACCTGAACCCTTAGAGCGCGGTTATGTCATAAATGTTGACAATAACAAAAACGGAGAGTTGGGAATAGAAGTAAACACTACGGAAACCGAAGAGTTGTCTCTTGTGGCCCAGGTGAGGGGGAAAATATATTATTCTACTGTGATGAAGGCAAACTCCGGAAACAATAAATTAAATTTTTCTACTGAAAATTTTCCAATGGGTGTTTCTCAAATTACTTTATTTGATTCCAGAGGTATTGCTAGAGCAGAACGACTGACCTTCGTAAACAAACACAAACAGATGACCATCTCCGTAGAAACTGAAAAAGAAAAATATCTGCCGCGCGAAAAAGTAAAAATGACTATTACTGTAAAAGATGAACGCGGCTTGCCCATGCCAGCCAATTTGAGTATGGCCGTAGTGAACGACCAGTTTCTTTCATTTGCCGATGATAAATCCGGAAATATTTTATCTCAATTGTTATTGCAACCAGACGTTAGAGAGAAAATAGAAGAACCTGCATTTTATTTCAGTAAGAAAGAAAATAAAGCGGATAAAGCATTGGATTATTTATTAATGACTTCTGGCTGGAGACGCTTTACCTGGGAAAAATTACTTGAGGAAGAATTACCTTCAATTAAATTTTCTTCACAAAAAGCAATTGTTGCGGGTACGGTTTACGATGCACAAAGCGGAAAACCGGTAGCTGGTGTAAAAATAAAAAATGCGAATGGAGAAGAATTTGCAGTGGATGACAAAGGTCGGTTCTCTCTTTCGAAACTGGAACTATATGGCCCCGTTAATTTAACTTTTCAGGCGGAGGGGTATTCTCCTCAAGTTCAATACATAGCCGATTACAACCAAAATATGACTGTGTATTTGTACAATGTAAATTATTACAAAAATTATTATAAAAGAACAATGGAAGCCTTGCCACAAGCTGCTATGCAAGAAGGTAATATTAACTTGGGAGATTTTGATGTGGTTGAAATTGCAAAAGCACCAGCACATGCAATTAATTTTCGTGCCAATAAAAAAGCTGTTGATGAAAGAAAAAAACAGGAAGAGCCTGAAATGAATGTAAACGAAGAACGAGAAATGTCGCGGAAGGAAAAACTACCAAATGGAGTTAAAGCCATTAATTTGGATATGGAGGACATAAGAGGTGCTGGTTTTATGGCAAAGAGAAAAGGGCTCGCCATTATCGGAGATATTGCTGGGCATGTATATTACAGAGCTAGACAGTACAGTTCTCCTGCATATGAAAAACAAGAGAATGTTGAAACGAGAACGGATTTCCGTAACACCATTTATTGGAATCCTAATGTAGAGATTGGTTATACAGGTAGAAAAACAATTGAATTTTTTACAAGTGATGATATTACTTCATTTCGCGCAACTCTCGAAGGGATTGGTTCTGATGGAATGGTAGGAAGAGTGGAGAAAAACTTTTTTACACAGTTGCCATTTGCTATGACCACAAAAATTCCGGTTGAAGTGGCGACTGAGGATTTGCTCTCTATTCCTCTAACCTTAAAGAACAATACTAATGGACCCTTGGGCGGCGCGTTAACCATTACAGCACCAGATGGATTAAAAGAAATAAAGGAAATACCAGTGGCTCAAACCCTTATGCCTGGAAAAGCCAGAACTATTTATCTGGATTATAAAGTGTTGAATAAAATTGGTTATGGTGAATTTACAATCACGTTTAAAGCTTGTGGATTAATCGACGCTTTTACTCAAAAAATTAGAATTGCCCCTAAAGGCTTTCCCGTTCAGGCATCCTTTGCAGGTCAGGAACTAGAGAAGGAGTATTCCTTCGAAATAAATAAAATGGTAAATGGTTCTTTAAAGGCATCTTTTACCGCTTTTCCAAATGTAGTCACCGATTTAATGAAAGGCGTGGAAGGGATTTTGCAGGAACCTTATGGATGTTTTGAGCAAACCTCTTGTACTGCCTATCCAAATGCAATGGTATTGGATTATCTGAAGAACACGGATAGCAAAGACCATAAGACGCTCGCTCGCGCCACTGACTTGCTGGATAGAGGATACAAACGCCTGACAACTTTTGAAACTTCTACCAAAGGCTACGAATGGTTTGGCGCTAATCCAGCGCATGAAGGTTTGACTGCTTACGGAATTATGGAATTTGTTGATATGAAAAGAGCAGGGCAGGAGGTGGACATGACCATGTTGGACAGAACTGCGAGATGGGTGTTGAATCACAAAGATGGTAAGGGCGGGTTTGAACGTGAGAGACGCGCTTTGCATGATTTCGGTAGAATCAGTGATGATGTTTTAAACGCGTATATTGTTTATGCTCTGGCAGAAGCCGGTTACAGCGATATCAAAAAAGAATTTGAAACTTCTTTTAATAAATCTAAAAGTTTAAAAGATCCTTATTTGTTGGCCATGATGGCTAATGCTGCATATTCTCTAAAAGAACCAGGTAAAGGAAATGAGGCATTGAGTGTGTTGTTGAGTTTACAAGACAAGGACGGGAGTTTTAATGGCACCACACATTCCATTACCTATTCTCAAGGCGCTTCCTTAACCATCGAAACAACTGCACTTTCGATTATGTCTATTTTGAAGTCGGCGAATAAAGACATGAAAGCTTTGAATAACGCTGTTAGTTTTTTAACCAGTACCAGAAGCGGTTCAGGAGTTTTCAGTTCAACCCAAGGGACTATTCTTTCATTAAAAGCACTTACTGAGTTTGCTAAATTCAGTAAAAGAACAACGGAGAACGGAACTATAGTTATTTACGTTGACAACAAAAAAGTAGCGGAAAAAGAATATAAGGCAGGTGATAAAGGCGCAATAACTGTAGAAGGTTTAGAACAATTTATGAAAGACGAAGGGAAACATACCATTAAAGTTAAATATGTAGGTGTAAAAACTCCATTACCTTATTCCTTCGCTATAAATTGGAACACATACTTACCAAACAGCGATAAGGAATGTGTGATAGATCTAAGAACAGCCTTGAGTTCTAAGGTAGTGAGTGTTGGAGAAACAATTCGCCTTGCAACCACCATTACTAACAAAAGTGATAAAGATGTTCCAAGTACTATGGCCATTATTGGAATTCCTGGAGGTTTCACTGCGCAACCATGGCAACTTAAAGAAATGCAAGAAAAAGGTGTGTTTGATTATTATGAAATAAAAGGTAACAACATAGCTGTTTATTATCGTGGAATGGCAGCAAAATCTGTAAAAGAGATCAATTTAGATCTCAAGGCTGAAATGCCCGGCGAGTATGATGCTCCGGCTTCTGCGGCATATTTATATTATACCAATGAGTTTAAGTCTTGGAGTGCTGTAGAAAAAGTAACAATCAAGAAACCCATTAATTCTTAAAAACAAAAATCCGGAGTCAAACTTTATTTGGCTCCGGATTTTTTAACTTTTTTGTAATGATTAATTTCAAAATAATTTTGTTGTGTGGTTTTACTCTTTCAATGAACGTCTTTTCTCAAAACAATTCCAAGGATAGAGTCAAAGTATATGACATTAATGATCTTAGTAATCCAAAATGCCCTTGCCATGTGTATCAGAAAATAGCAGATGAGGAGTTTAAAGCTTCAAAGGAAAAAGTCGGGCGCATACATCTTACAACTTTTAAAGTACAGTTAATTAATCCGAAGCAAAAAAAAGATAAAGGGTTCATCGTTTTTTCTAAAGCTCTAAGTTATTTCAAATTTTTGGGCAAGAAACGGTTACATGCAAGGCGGAAGAGAAGCAGAAACGCAAAACTTTTTAAAACCGATATTGCTGCCTGCTCAAAATGGTGAAAATGAGATTTTGAAGATTAAAACAGCTTGATTCATTTTTTGCGCATGTCATCGCCTAAAATTTTGATTAGTTCGTCCGTTAAAATACTAACGAAATGGCACTGAAAAGCTTGGTATTTCAGTAAATTAAGTAAAAACGACGCATTTGATTACCAGCGCTTTAGGTTGCACGTTTGTGAAATTCAAGAAAATTTAAAAAAGTATGGCTTATAACTAAAAATTAAGTAAATTTGCCACTCTAAATTTCTTAGGTGGATGGCGTGTCGCTGATTGTTTCTATGAGTGGGCAAGAGCGATAACTTCCAACTGGTAATGAAAAGAAAATGGTTAGGTGGATGAGTGGCTGAAATCACCAGTTTGCTAAACCGACGTACGGTGTTAAGCCGTACCGGGGGTTCGAATCCCCCCCTGACCGCTGAAAGGGACTTAGGCTCAAAAAGAGAACTAAGTCCCTTTTTCATTTTAAACAAATCGCCCGTATGTCGGGCGATTTGTGCAATTATAAAGTTGATTTCAGCGGTTCGAAATACCCCATTTTTCTTGTCAAATACTAAACCGTTAGGAAAGAGTAAGTTTTGCAATCCTTCTTTCATTGCTATACCTCCATCTTGCCACATTTGGCGCAGGTTTCGGCAAAGAATTATGGCTTCATTTATCATTTCTTTTAGGTTCGAAATGGAAATGCCACAAGTCGCCATTTCCTTTCGGATTTTATCAAATTCCTTAGTGTATTTTACTCTAAAACGTTCGTAGGTTTCCTTGGGCATCTCCTCTTTTATGAAGTGTTTCTCTTCGAGGGTTTCAATATCCTTGGTTAGTTCGACAATTCTCGCCTTAAGGATCACTTCCTTTTCAACGGAGTCTTTATTCAGTTCATGATAGGTGCTTTCCAATTCAATTTTGATTGCTTCGGTCAAATCAGGTTTTACTTCGTATTTCTCAAGTTCCTCTGAAAACAAACGATGCATTTCCTTTGCGCTTTTATTACACTTACATCCGTTTGTTCTGCATTTGTAGTAGTACAAGTTCTTCTTCTTTACAATGTAGCCTGTAAAGGGCTGATTACAATCCGAGCATTTGATGAAAACCTTAAGCGGAATATTTACATCTTCTGCTTTATGAGGTACTCCGAATTTAGGAGAAGACGAAATCACTTCATTCACTTTCATAAAAGTTTCCTTTGTAATCATCTTTTCATGCACTCCTTCAACCACTTTCCCATTAAACATTCCGTGTGATACTAATCCCCAATAAAATGGATTAATCAATATTTTATGCAATTGCTGTCTATACATTTTTACTCC
>CALMND010000505.1 GCA_937868565.1 uncultured Bacteroidota bacterium
TAAAATGTTTTCAATTATGGATTTGCTTACAACATCGGAGGCATGCCTGCTTGCCATTTCCGGTAGTTGTTTGTCAATAAGTTCCAGCCAAGGGTCTTCTAACTCAATATCTCTTAAACTGCTGAGTTCGGCACTAACCGGGTTGTACTTGAATTTGGTGCCTTTCTGATGAGTCATGATTTTGATTAAGTTATTATCGCTACTGTAAATCAAAATGTTTTTATACATATCCATCACATTGTCATTATTTTCTGCGCTTAGGTAAAAGCGCTTTAAGAAGGGAAGGTATTTAAATTTAAAAGTACCGTAATTATCTGTAACAGCACTGTCAATTATTTGATAATTGTCGTTTAACAAAACTATTTTTAGCTTACCGATGGGCTGGTTTACGTTATCTCCATATATCGAAGCTTTGATGTCCATTTTCATTTCTTCTTCGCCAATAGAAACATCATTAAAAACCTTATTGTAATTTGAAGTTAACCGCATCGATTTCTTATCCCCGTTTACACTGTCTAGCGTGGCAATATAATGGTCTTCCTTACTCAATAAATCTATTTTTTGTCCAGCAATCAAATCGGCTTTATCAACGCCAATAAAATAACTATTATCGGGTTTAATGTCTTCAAAAACAAAAGTTCCTAAGGTGCTGGTTTTAGTCTGTTTAATAACGGTGCTATACTTATTGGACAAATAGATGTTCTTATTGGCGTAAAATTTCTTTTCCTTTGAAGAAGTAGATACCAATTTGCCACCTATATTGGTGCTATAATTATTGTCGGTTAAATTTGCTAAATCTTTTTTATTTAAATCCCACTCATAGTCATTCTTTGGATTTGCAATAAGCAAAGTGCCACTTTTAGAGTTGTATAAACTAGCACTTTCCTTAGTCATGTCCAGATTTTCCATCCTTATTTTTACGATTTCATTTGGATAAACTCCTGTAAAAACAAATGCACCATAGCGGTTTGTTTTAGTAGACTTAACTACTGCGCCAGAGCTATTAATAGCAGATATTGTTTTGTTTTTGGCGGCTAATTTTGAAGAGGCATTAAAATAAATTTTCCCAGCTAACATAGCTACTTGGTCTCCATTAACGGTTTTAGCGGGTTCTTCAATCTTAGCAGTTTTTTTAATAATTCGTTTTTCGAAAGCACGGGTGTATTCAGCATCTTCATCCATGCTTTTTTTTCCGTTAAATACTATGCGGTAAAAAGGCTCTACAAAAACAGTGGTGTCAACATCAGGGTCGTTTTTATTAAAAAAAGGAATATCGCAGGTATGACTCATGAAAAAATCCTGCTTATTATTTGGAATAGTGTTCGCAACAATCTCAAAAAACATAACCGGGCATTTTGGATTTTGCAAATACACACGGTATACCTTCCCATAATCCACCTCAAACTGAAACTCATTCTTATTACGAGTGTCTAAAGTTTGGGTAATAACGGCGCCATCCTTTACGAAAATCTTTGTACCAGCCAAAGGACTTCCGTTTAAAAAATTATTACCTATTACTAAAATTTGGGCATTAAAGTTAAGGGCCAAGCCTATTACAATCAGCAAAAAATAAAGTTGTCTCATTTACGGGTCTTAAATTTAAGCCTTTTGATATTGGTAGCCAAAATTTTCTTTTAAATACTTATCAATCGGTTTTATCAATTTTTTCACAAGATCTGGCTGAAATTCCAATACTTTCATTTCCAACATTTTTATATCCTCAAGCTCTTTAGTTCCTTTATTATAAGCCAATTGTACCTCTTCCAAATACCTCTCGTTTATAGCTTTTTCATATGGACGGCCTCTTTTCAGGATGTTTTTCAATAAATTATTTTTATTGGTTTTAATTACAATTATTAAATCAGGTTTTGGCAATCCATTGCTAAAGGTGTCAAAGTGTTTTTTAAAAAGAGCGTATTCCTTTTTAGCAAGGCTAATACGTGAAAACCAAAGCGACTTATAAATGCTAAAATCGCTGACAACAAACTTCTCAGAATTTGACGTCAAAGCAGTTTTAATTTGCTCAAAACGATTTATCAAAAAACTGTATTCGAGCGGAAATGCGTATGTTTTTGGCTTCTTGTAAAACAAAGGTAACAGGTGATTTTTTTCAAAGACTTCTGGTAGGTAAGTTCCATTCAAATGTTTGGCCAGAGCCATTGCCAGAGTAGTTTTCCCTGCGCCAATATTTTTTTTAACACTGTTGTATACTGTTCTTTCTAACTCTTTAAATGGCTTTACGGTTAAATGATATTTCTCATTGGATTATGTGGGAATTAGCCAT
>CALMND010000506.1 GCA_937868565.1 uncultured Bacteroidota bacterium
GTTTCCGTAAGGATCTTTCACGGTTTTAGAAGCACCAACTGCCATAAACTTTACTTTTTTGGTAACACCGTGCATTGTTAGCTCGCCTTCTAATACATAAGAGGTTTTGCTTTTGCCGTCAGCTTTCATGCTGGTACTCTTAAAAGTAATGCTTGGGTATTTAGCTACATCAAAAAAGTCGGGGCTTTTCAAGTGGCCATCGCGTTTTTCATCATCTGTATTAATAGAAGAGGCGTCGGCAGTAAAATTGATGTTAGCATCTGTAAAATCCATGTCGGATTTTGAACTAGCCGTACCATCAAATACTTTAAATTTTCCCTCAGTTTCCGCAACCATCATGTGGGTAACAGAGAATCCTAATTTTGAATGCGATGCATCCACTTTCCAGTTGGTTTGAGCTTTGGCTGTAGTTATTGCTAACAATGCTACAGCAGCTGTTGTAATTAAATTTTTCATAGTCTAGGTTATGTTTTTAAATGTGATACAAATGTATGTTATAACATTTAATGTTGCAACATATAAATGTTAAATTATTGTAACCATATCATACAAAGAAGAATGTAAAAATTTGTCAATATATAATGGTAAAAAATGAAACATAATACGTTCTGCAATTGCCCATGTTTTGCATTGGAAAACCAGCAAGCACTTTTTGTAAACTGAGAAGGCACTTTTGCAAACTAACTTTAAAAAACGATTAGCTATAAATTAATTTTGTTGCATAAACATTTAAAACATTAATATGAAAAACAAAAATCAATCCCTAATCAATACGATTAGCAGAAACAAAACCGCCAATTTTGCGTTTGGCATTTCAAAGTTATTAATTTTCTTTTTGCTGTTTTCGGCGTCAGGTATGAGAGCTCAGGCAGGAGGAGGGCCTCAAGGCATAGCACCATACCCGGCTTTGGAATTGGGCCAGGTAATGCTCATAGATGAGAACGATCCCGACTGGGCACCGGCCATGGAGCAAGCTGCTGTAGTACGCACCGAAATACAAAATGCCCTAAATCAAAATCCGAACGTAGAACCGCAACAGTATGTTATTTGTTCCGGTGATATATGTTGCTGGAGTGAGACCAGGACAGTAAATGGAGTGACGATTCGCTGGACAGTTTGTGTGAATACCAACAGTGGCAAGATTTTGAGTTCTAAAGTGACGCAATAATCTTTTTATTACATAGCGTCTATGTTCCAGACAGTATTGATGATTATATTTAAACACTAAGCCTTATTGGTTTCTATTTTAAAACCGGCGGAATTTTCTGCCGGTTTTTTTAAATAAATCGAAACTCTGTTGATTGCTAAATAATGGGTATAAAAGCTTCGCTGTTCCTATTCTATACTCACTAGTAAATAAACGTTTCAAAATTACCATCAAACCATTTTAATCAAATTTTTTCGTCCACAATTCATATTTCTTACTTAAACTATTTTAAAATATAGTACCAGTGGTTTTTTATTCGTTTTTAAATGGACTAACTTTGTTTCATTGAACGAGTTAATTTCTATAAAAAATCTAAATAAGACCTATAAGATTGGTCAGGAGATTATTGAAGCATTGAAGGATGTTTCTCTAACAATCTATAAGAACGAATATGTGGCTCTGATGGGACCTTCAGGAAGTGGCAAATCTACTTTAATGAACATGCTTGGTTGCCTTGATACTCCAACGTCCGGAGAATATATTTTAAACAATCTTTCAGTAGCGCAAATGAGCGATAATCAATTGGCCGAAGTTCGTAATAAAGAGATTGGTTTTGTATTTCAGACATTTAATCTGCTACCACGAGCCAGTACCTTGGATAACGTGGCCCTGCCTTTAGTTTACTCCGGTTTCACCCGCGAAGCGCGAGATAAACGTGCCGCCGAAGTGCTTGAAAGTGTTGGTTTGAGTAACCGAATCAATCATAAACCAAATGAGCTGAGCGGTGGGCAACGCCAAAGAGTAGCTATTGCTAGAGCTTTAGTTAACAACCCGGCTATTATTTTAGCTGACGAACCAACCGGAAATCTTGATAGTAAGACTTCTGTTGAAATTATGGGTCTTTTTGAGGAAATCCACAAAAAAGGAAATACTGTTATTTTGGTTACGCATGAAGAAGATATTGCACTGCATGCTCATCGCATTGTAAGGTTAAAGGATGGCCTTATCGAAAGCGATACGATTAATCCGAAAATCACAACTTATAAAAAGAGGGTGGAAGCTTTAGACAATTTGTCTTAAAAATAAACCAAAGCCTGGCTCAGTTTAATTGAAAATTAGTCCGTAGACCCGAAAATTTCAGAATCACTGGCGCATTTACATTTAGGAGGCTGACGAGGATTTACAGCAACCTCAAAAGGAATAATGCTTTTTGTTCCCTTATCGTATTTTAGAGTTATTTTAACTTCTGACTTTACCGTTACACCATTTTTTACCGAGCTGTTCCAGGCACTCATGCCATTAACAGCTTCCTGTACCATTTTATTAAAGTCTTCGTTCTCGCCGGTAACCATTGCTTTTTTTATGGTTCCATCCACGTCTAATTGAAGTTTAGCAACAGCGTTCATATGCTTGCCTTTCTTTCTTTGTTTTTTAGATAGTTTAATGTTTTGTTTGAAATAATTAACTAAGTCGTCATCGCCGCTTTCGTAACAAGCAGTGCGACAGGCTTTTTTGTCCTTTGACTTGCGCACTTTTGAAATCGTACCAACCCTTTTGGTAGGACTTGTTTTGTGAACTTCTGTTGCAGCTGTTTCTTCTGTAGCAGCTGGTTCAACCGGATGATTCTCTACTTCTTTTTTAACTTCGTCTTTTTTAATTTCTTTTTTCTCTACCACGGCAGGTGTTTCTTTTACGGCGGGAGGCTCATTTGCTTTAACTGCTGGCTTTTCAACTTCAGTAATTTTCTTTTCTTCCTGCTTTGGCGCTTTTGGCGCGGGGGCGGGAGCATCTTCTGCTTTTTTAGGAGCGGGTGGCGGTGTTTCCGCAATTTTTGGTTCTTCCATTTTTGGTACTTCCGCATTCACATAAATATAAAAACCTTGAGCTTGTTTCAAAGCTTCGCCATCTCCAGAACTTTTACACTGGCACAAATTTTTGTAAGTGGTACTGTACTGAAAAAATTCAGGATAGGTCATTAATAAATTTTCCCAACGCTCACGGTTGGCTTCTTCTCTTTCGGCTAAGGCCGCTGCGTCATTTTCAGTAAAAACCAGCACTATTTCAGTTACCTCGGCAGTTAGCATTGCATCTGCGACAGGAGTTTTTGTAAGGCCGCTGTTGCCCCTTTTTGAACGTAAAAAAACATAATTTTTGCTGCTGGGTTTGTATATTGCTTTTACTGAATCGGGTTCAAAACTTAGTTCGTCAAATGTTGGGGTTTGTGCCACAATTGGCAGGCTAAGTATAAACGTTATTATCACCAGTAAATATTTCATAAGTTGTTTTTTTGTCGTTATAACAGCCAGTGTCTGTAAAGGAAAGTAGATGTTCCTCTAATAAACCGGCATTTTAATACCGTAATATTAAATAAATATTACTAAAAAAGATAAATTTTTTTTAAAGTATATAGTTTATAACCATGAAGCTGCTCAAAGACCCAGAAAACACAATTTTGTTTGCTTGAACCAAATTAGGGATGCAATAGTTGCGGCGTTGTTCAATTCTCGATTTCGCTTGGGCTGAGCATATAAATTTGTGACAGCTTTTAGCTGCCTTCTTTTGACTTCAATTCTTTCGTTTGCAGTTATTACGAAATGATATTTCGAAAATCAGCGTAGAAAACCTATAATCAATAAAATTATTTGGTTTTAATAATAAAAAGTGTATCCGCACCTCTGGTTAAGAGCTGTATACCCAAGAGTCAGTGGAGTTATCAAACAAAGGTTCTTTTTATAGTTAAAAGTACGGGCATGCCCCACATTTTTGAACTTAATCTACCAGCTTTTAGCTAAAGACCGAAGGAAAATAAGTGTATATTTGTTTAAGGTGTTTTTGCTAGAAAGTTTATGATAAGGCCATTGTTAATATTATTCGTTCTCTGTTCTTTTGTTACTATCTCTCAAAATAGTCACTCTTTTTGCACAAATTACGGAGGTGATGGTGATGAAATAGGTTATTCGATATTACAAGCATACAATACAGACTATATTATCGTTGGAAGAACGGGTAGTTTCGGAGCTTTACAAACGGACATTCATGTGGCTCGAATGGACACGATTTCTAATATTAGATGGCAAAAAAATATTGGAGGCTTTATGAACGAAGTTGGTAAAGGTGTTGTTGAATTGGAGGACTCGAGCATTGTGATGGTTGGTTACTCAAATTCCTATGGTAATGGTGGCTACGATGCCTATATTGTGAGAACAGATAGGAATGGGAATATTTTGTGGTATAGAACATTTGGCGGTGCGAATTGGGATTTTGCAAATTCAGTTTGCCGTACAAAAGACAGCAATATTGTTGTTTGTGGATACACATACAGCTTTGGGAGGGGGGATAAGGATGGATTTATCTTGAAAATGGATTACAAAGGTAATATTCTTTGGACGAAAACTTACGGCGGTGCAAAAGGTGACGAGTTGAATAAAATAATTGCAACTAGTGACGGAGGTTATATTGCCGCTGGAACAACAAAAAGTTACGGGGATAGTCTAGGCGATATTTGGATTACTAAATTTGACAAATTCGGCGATTCATTGTGGTTTAAGGTTAGAGGGGGAGTAAAAAAGGATGTGGGTAATTCAGTTGTGCAGGATCAATTGGGTGATTACTTGATTGCGGGTGGTTCGGAAAGCTTTTCTTCCGGAAAAGAGGACGCTTATATCTTAAAATTATTAAACAATTCAACTTTTTTATGGGATCGATATTACGGAATTCCTTCGCAGGACGAGGAAGCTTTTGACGTTTTAAATTCGGGATCACAATATGGGAACATGCTTCTCTTATATGCGACCAAGGAACAAGCAGCGTATGGGTTCGACATTAAAAATATATTGCTTGACTATGGAGGTTATTATGTTAGAGGGGGGACATTTGGTAGCGAAAAAGATGAAATAGCATACGCAATGTGTAATGCAAGAGACAAGGGTTACGTAGCTTGTGGGTATACGGAAAGTTATAATGCAAAATTTAAAGATGTTTTTGTTGTGAAGTATGATTCTGAAATGACAATAGGACCACTTATACTATCAGCAGGTAAAATTGTGACCGATAAAAAGGCAAAAATATATCCCACAGTGGTAAATAATAAAACGATTTATATACAAGGAACAACAAATGTGTCTGATTTAGACTTTAAGATATATGATATTTTTGGCCGACTTGTCACGCCAGTTAGTATTGAAAAAAAGGAAGAAAATCTTTTAATGTTAAAGCTTGGTGAAAACATTGAGGGTATTGTCATAGTGAGCATGGATAATGGCTTGTTGATTCAAAAATGTATCATAAACTAAACCTGAATTTACCGAATAGAGTAAATACGCTTCTGTTCGCATTGGTTTCGATATTGTACATTATTTTTAATAACGCCTATCTGATTGATTATCCTACCGGGATTCATTTTATTCGTCAGTCTGACTCCATTTCGTTTAGCCTTTATTACTGCCATAAATTAAATTTTAATTTACTCGATATAGGTAATCTTAACTTGAATTTTGACAACGGTCGAACTGCTTGCGAATTTCCATTATTTTATTATTTATATTTTCTTGCCTTTCAGGTATTTGGAATAAAATTTTCGATTATTAGATGGACTTCTCTTTTCTTAGCGAGCTTTTCACTTTTCAAACTTATGTCGAGTATGGAAAGGTTTTTAAGGAACAGTATTTTAACGACTTCTCTTGCTGTTTTGATTTTTTCGTCTTCAGTCTTAAGATATTATTCCGTTAATTTTTTACCAGATAGCTTGGCTTTAAGTTTCACATTTATTGGTATAAGTTGTCTACTTAACTTCCTTCATGATAAAAATGATAAAATTTATCATTTAAGTTTTTTGTTTTTTTCAATAGCTGCTTTATTAAAAATTTATTATGGGATATATCTATTCCTTGCTTTTGGTCTTGTCTTTTTAGGGACTAAAAGTTTGTCAAAAATGACCGTCGTGTTTTTTATCACATCGTTAGTGACTATTGTTTTATGGTATTGTTATGCAATCTATTATAATAAATTATATAAGGCGGACTATTATTTAACCACCATGAAACCTTTATGGGATCTGAGCGATAAGTCGATTAGAGTTGTGTTGAGAAACATATCGGAATATTGGTATTCTAAATACTTTCTACCTTCAATTTTTCATTTTTTTTTATTTTGTGTATTAACTATTTTTTTTGTAAAGCGAGTGATTTCGAATAAAATTAAAATCTTTTTACTTGCTGGGGTATCGCTAAATTTTATTTACTTAATCGTTTTTTTTGCGCAATTCAGAGATCACGATTATTATTTTATGCCATTAGTTCCGATGTTCCTATTAATTAGTTTTTTTGCAATTGACGGTATTACTAGGCTATTCATTAATAGAATTTTCGTTACATTAACAACATTAGTTGTGCTAGTTATAGCTTTGTCAGGATTTAACCATACGACAATAAATATGGAACGTAGGTTTGGTAATTCTATAGATGAATTTTCTATTATAAAATATCAACTATCGGGTGTAAATAAGTATATCGACTCATTGAATGTGCCTGATGAAGCCAAGTTCCTTGTAGTTGGTGATAATACAATGAACGGCAGCCTGGTATTCCTAAACCGCTTTGGCTGGACTTACAAGAGCTTTAGCGAGAAAAAGGAGTCTCTGGAGTCAAACATGGGTAAAGCTGATTATCTTTTAGTGCTTAAACCCTCAGAAAACCAAATTCCCCAAACTGTAAATAACAAGCTGAAAAATTGTGAGAAATTTACTTTTTATAGTAATTATCTTTATTCGTTAAGAAATTACGGTAAATGACCCCTAAAAGGTTTTTGGTTCTATTATTAATTTGTTTTTATTCTTAAGCCTGGTGTCAGGTAATGAATATCCGCAATTGGCGTCACACAGTAAAGGATTCCG
>CALMND010000507.1 GCA_937868565.1 uncultured Bacteroidota bacterium
TGCATATTGTACCATCCATGCATTCAGCAGTTCCTTTTTGTTGGTAAGCACATTCTCATCTTTATTCTTCCTTAACAGAAAGCCTTTTTCCTTCAATCCATTAAGAATGTAATTTACATTTCCCAGAGCAATGTCGGCTCTTTTAGCTATTTCACGGTAGGGAGCGTTTATCAAAGTGTCGTCTCTTAAAATATCAAACACCACTTTCAATCCTGTTTTTGTAAAAGCCCTATTAATTTTTTCTTTCTCTTCAGGAAGCGTTTTATTTGTTTCAATCCAAATCAAACCTTTTCCGAATCTTAACCAAATATTTCCATTGCCTTCTAAATAGGCAATGTTATGTCTTCGCAGTTCTTCTTTTATTTTAGGAAAGATATGATTAGCAATAACCATTAGCGGAGCATGCTTTTTTGCCAAGGTATAAATTTGGGGAAGATGGATTGTTCGGAGGTTGTTTTTGACCTCTGCATTTACTTTAATCAAAGTACCTTCATGGGCGAGGTCTATTTGTCCGTCAATTCCGGCATCTTTCCCTTTTAAGGCAATAGTTCTCCATTTACCTTTAATATGGGTAGTTCTTTGGAGGTTTGCCAAGGCCATTGTTGCTATATCAGGTTCATTCATGTTCATTATTTGTATTTGTTCACGTAATCGTGAACAAACAAATATAGTGAACATTTGTCAATTTACCAAAACCGTTCACTTTTTACAGTTGTACACGAATGCGTGAACATGAAGATGGTTTTGAATCGGGGCAAAATTAAATACCAATTGCGGTAATTTTTTAGCATGTTTGTGTGAACGATTTCAATTCAAAAATTTCTGAAAAAAGTGGACTCGTGGAGTAAGGAATTGGAGTAAGGAAATGTTTAAAAATGCTTCAAAATGCAAAATTTTGCAGAGCTGAAAAGCCCGGAAACACTGATGGCACTAGTGGATACGGGGAGTTCGAATCTCTCCGGATCCACAGATAAATGTAAAAGAGTACGCGGGAAAGCGTGTACCCTTTTTTTGTTTTGTCTTGCAGCGTTAAAAGCTCCGCTTTCAAAAGCGGAGAGATCAAACAAAAAAACAGCTTGCCCAAAAGGCAAGCTGTTTTGCATTGTGACTCTTGGTTAGGAGAGATCAGCGACAGCTAATCTCTCCGGATCCACGGATAAGTTCAAAAGGGAACGTGCATAAGTGCGTTCCCTTTTTTGTTTTGACGCCATCGTTGAATGCTACAGCCTTCACAGGCAAACATTTGTGTTTTTAAAACCCGCCGATTATTGCACTGAGCGAATGTCGATTATATCACTTTAACATAGTGAATTTAAAACCTATCTTTACCTATATTTTTTAAACCAAAATTAAAATGGAAAAACCAACAATTGCCGGAAAAGCACCGATAGCAGTGAATTTAGAAGCTGGAAAGACATATGCCTGGTGCGCTTGTGGAAAATCTTCATCTCAACCGTTTTGCGACGGCTCACATAAAGGTTCGGGGTTCTCCCCAAAAGTATTTGTAGCTCAGGAAACCAAAACAGCTTATCTGTGTAATTGCAAGCACACTGCCAATCCAGGTTTTTGCGACGGAACGCATAAGAGTTTGTAAAGTTGCTAAACCTTAGTTTAACGAGTAAATAGCGTTTAACGCTTTTTCATTCGCCGCAGTGACTATATAGCTCATTTATAATTACTTGTTGTTTTGAGACCTGTTCTAAAAGCAATATGACCCAATATCATTATATTGCAGAGAACAAATATTTAATATGCGAGACAATTTAATCAATCTTGCAAAGGAACATGCAGGTTCAACTATTATCAATAATCTGGCTATCGCTAACGAAAAAAATGACGACGCCATTCGCACTGTAGCAGGAGGAATTATGGATGTGCTAAAAAATCAGATTACCGAAGGCAACTTAACTCAGATGATGAGTTTATTTAATTCTGGTAACGCAAATTCGAATCCAATCTTGTCACAAATCACGCAACAGGTAACCATTAGTTTATCGGGAAAATTGGGAATTAATCCGCAAGAAGCAAGTAAAGCTTCTTCGGGACTTATTCCAATCGTGCTAAATAATTTAATATCTAAGACCAACGATCCTAGAGATTCAAGTTTTGATATTAATTCTATCATGAGTAACCTTGGTGGAAATGCTGGCGGAATGGGGAGTGTAGCCTCATCCATTAAAAGTATTTTTGGCAGTCAAAATAGTTTTTACGGCGGTTAAACTTTTCGGTAAATTTACAGTCTTACAAACAAAACAGGGTTTATTAAATAAAAAGCAAATGAAATTAAAAATTTTACTAAGCAAAAGTTTATTTATCGTCTTGACAATAGCCAGCCTAAGAGCTATTGCGCTCGTGCCAGTGGCGAATTTTTCAATTAGTCCAATTCCGGTTTGTTCTGGCAACGTAATTCAAATTACGGATTTATCAAGTAACGTACCTACCGCTTGGTCATATACTATCCGGGGTGGCGGTTTCGGACCAGGCGGACAACCGACCGTGGTTACCGTGCAAAATCCAACCATAACTTTCAATGGTCAGGGTACCTTTACAATTTTCCTAGTGTCAACAAATGCTTCGGGTTCAAGTTCCATTTTTAGTCAAACTATTGCCGTTTTAGCCGGACCCAACGTCAATATTAACCCGCAGAATCAAACTACCTGTCCGGGCGGGCTTCCTGTTACTATAGTTGCTTTTACGGGAGGCGGACCTGGTGGTGGCGGTAACAACACTTACAACTGGTCTAACGGAGCTACTTCGAGTTCAATTATTGTTTCACCTAGTGTTACAACTATTTATACCTGTGTGGTTACGAGTACTAATGGTTGCTCAGTTATCAGAACTGCTACTGTATCGCTCGCTTCACCAACAATCACTGTAAATAGTGTGCCTGCGAATATATGCCCGGGTAGCACAAGTACTTTAACAGCTTTAAGCTCTGGTCAGGCACCATTTTCTTATACCTGGTCAAATGGTTCCAATAACAGCAGCATTACTAGTTCATTAGCAGGTGTATATAGTGCCACAGTTATTAACGGTTTGGGGTGTTCAGGTGTTACAACTTATAGTTTAGGCACCTCCAATACACTATCTCTCACCGCTACAGCAAATCCGTCAGCAATTTGTTCCGGTAGCATTGCCTCTATAAATGTAACAGGGGCTTCTACCTATATTTGGAATACAGGCTCAACAAGTTCGAATTATACGGTTAATCCAACTTCAACAACAACTTATTCCGTTTTGGGGAGCCTTGGAACCTGCACTGGAGTTACAACTGTAGTGTTAACGGTAAGTCAGATTCCAACTGTTGTTGCAACAACCAATGTCAGTTCACTTTGTTCGGGCCAGTCGGCTTCCTTAAATGCGACGGGAGCAACAAATTATACTTGGAATCCTGGAGGTTTATTCAGCTCAAACATTGTTGTTACTCCAACCGTAACAACAACCTATATAGTAAGAGGTTTAAATTCTGGATGTCCGGCAAGAAATGCGAGTGTGACCATCAACGTGCTTCCAAGCCCAATTATAAGTATTGCAAGCAGCACAAATTTAGTGTGTTCGGGTGAGGCTGTTGCCCTTGTTGCTAGTGGCGCAAACAACTATTCTTGGAGTACTGGACAAAGTGCTGCGATTATTCTGGTGAATCCTACAACCACAACTGTTTATACAGTTACCGGTACGAATCAAAGCAATTGTATTGGTACAGCAGCAATAACTCAAAGTGTAAGTGACTGCACGGCTCTGTCAAAATTAGCGGATGGGAACTTAGCTTTTCAGGTATATCCGAATCCAAGTCAGGGCGATTTTTATATTAAGTGCTTTGAGAATACAACAGTTGGCATCATAAACCAATTAGGTCAAATTGTGTACTCAGTTGAACTGGCTGAAAAAAACAATTATTCAGTTAGTGTTTCTGGTTTAAGCAACGGCATTTATTTTGTGAAAGCGCTAAGCGACATCAGAAGTTCGAGTCATAAGCTGATTGTCTTTCATTAATAGACTAAAATTTTTGCATTAAAGGGCTCTCAAATGTGTGCATTTTTTACGATTGAAAATTAGCTAATGCGATTCAGCAACTTCTAAAATTCTTTCGTAATTACTTCTTCTACGCGAATTGTGAAGTAAAGAGTTTAACCAGAATTTGGCCATTTTGAAATTTTTCTCGTTGAGGTAAATGGCTGCGAGATTTAATTTTGGGTCGTCGAACCGCGGACTTATTCGAGCCGCTTCGGCATAATGTTTTTTTGCTAGTTCTGCCTTTCCTGTCATTAAAAGCGCAGAAGCCCAATCGTTAATTACGTTGCGATTATATGGGTTATACCCATAAGCTATTCTGAAATCTCTTTCAGCATTTTCAAAGTCACGCAAGGCGGCTTCCGCGTTTGCAATTTGCCAATGTAAAGGGATGGAGGTCGGGTCAATATTATACGCATAGCTCAAAGCCAATTTTCCATATTTTTTTGTGCTCTCATAATTACCTTCTCTTTTCGAATCGTACAACTTGATCGTATAATACTCACCTTTATATCTGAGCAAGCCAAACGCAAGAATAAATAGCAACGACGAAAAACCTAACATAAACATCGGTTTTAGAGACGATAACTGAATAAATGTCTTGAGGGGATATGCGGTTCGGATTACATAATAGGCAATCGCAAAAATTATATTGATTAAAATTGTATGCTCTATTCTTTCTTTCGGAAAATCAAAAAAAGAAACAGTAAGGAAGCCAAGAATAAAAGCAAGACAAAAAACAGCGAGTGTTCTTATTTTTTTATTATCGTTTAAGAGATTGATACACTTGACCAGCAATATGATAATTAAAAACACAAAAATTAGATAGAGATTAAAACCAATTAGTCCTGTTTCGGAAAGAATCCATAAAAAATCGTTGTGGGGCCGCTGGAAAGTAAAATTAAGATCCTCTACTCGCCAAAGACCGGTTAATGAAGCGTCAGGAAAATGAACTTGCCAGTTGCCAGCGCCAACACCGAAAAATAAATGCTTGTGAATGACGTGATAGGTTTTGGCCCAAACGATAAGTCGTTCCTGATCTAATCCGTTTGTCACTTTGGTTGAGGCGCTTGTTGTTGTGGCTATACTTTTTAGTATAACCGGTTCAAGAACCCTTAAGAATAAAATATTTGCTGCAATTATAAACAAAGAAACAACTATCCATGTAGAAATTGGTTTTTTGCTTATAGTTTTAAAATAGAAAATCAAAATAGCAAAAAATAAAACAAAGAACCCTATCCAAACTGCTTTTGTGCGTAGAATAATAATGAAGGCAAGGCTTAAAATTAAAGCGATTGTCGCCAGAATTTTCCAGACTCCTTTTAATTCAATCACGGCACCAATAAGAAAAAATAAATTGAGGAACAGAAAGCTTGCAAGAAGATTTTTGTGACCGTTTAAACCAGTGATGCGGTAAAGAGATTCTTTGTTGAAGTCCGTTATATTCATAAACTGATAGATCCCAAAGGCCATGAAAATAAGGGAAGTAATGGCGGCTATTTTTAACAGACGTTCTAAAAAGTAGTCATAATCGATTTTAAAACAAAAGTAGGACAACAGAAACACGAGAAAACCGAGGAGCTGTTTGAAAGAAGAAAACAGTGATTCAGCAACGTTTTGTGACCAAAATGCTGAGCATAAACAATAAATAACGAATACCAAATAGGAAAGAAGAATGAGGTCTAATTTAATAATAGGGTTTAATCGCAACTTATTTAGAAAGAAAAGAAAGACTAAAAGAGTAACAGAAAGGCCGATAAATCTCGGAACTAGTGATAGATCCAATATTGCAGGAAGTATCAGAGTTAAAGAGGCGAATATGCCAAACAAA
>CALMND010000508.1 GCA_937868565.1 uncultured Bacteroidota bacterium
AAATTGGAGTTGATGAAATCAGTTTTATTACTTGTAAGAATTCAGAAAGAACTATAATTAAAGAAGTAAGAGTTCTAAAAATTGTGGAAAGTGCGGTGAAGCAAAGTTTACAGGCTTTTATGCCAAGAGTTAATAATTTAATTAGTGTCAAAAAAATCATGAGTGAGTCCGTCTGCGATCAAAAATTTATAGCACATTGCTTCGAGACAAGTAAAAAGCCAATTAGGGAAATAGATTTTAGAAATAAATCAACTTTGTTTTTAATTGGGCCTGAAGGTGATTTTACAAGAGATGAGGTTGATTTGGCCATAGAAAATGGCTTTGAAGCAATTAGCCTTGGACAAAACAGATTAAGAACGGAAACGGCAGGGCTTTTTGTTTGCCAGGCGGCATCTATTTTTTCTTAGAGTAGTGAAGTTACTTCGTTACTCAAGGGGTCTACTTTGCTGTTAAAGAACTTAATAATTTCCCCCTTTTCACTTATCAAGTACTTGCAAAAGTTCCAAGTAGGCGCATCGCCGCAAACTTTATTATCCTCTTTAGTACTTAGCCATTTATAAAGTGGATTAACATCTTCGCCCTTCACGCTAATTTTTTCCATCATTTGAAAAGTAACACCATAATTTTTTGTGCAAAATTGTTTTATTTCAGAACTAGTGCCAGGCTCTTGTGCACCAAAATTGTTAGCTGGAAATCCAATAATTATTAATTTGTTTCCGTATTTTTCATGGAGAGTTTGCAAGTTTTTGTATTGAGGTGTGTAACCACATTCACTGGCAACATTTACGATTAACATTTTTTTTCCTTTAAAATTGGATAGACTTATTTCCTGTCC
This sequence comes from uncultured Bacteroidota bacterium, assembly GCA_937868565.1. Taxonomy (GTDB): domain Bacteria; phylum Bacteroidota; class Bacteroidia; order B-17B0; family Aurantibacillaceae; genus Aurantibacillus. The sequence goes on from CALMND010000508.1 coordinate 836, forward strand.
ATCTATAGTTTTTAATTTAAAATCATAAATGTTTAGGTTTGTTAAAGACCTGTTTTTAGTAACCCTGTCAATTTTACCCGCTGAAATGTATACTATAGCAAACAAGCACACTAAAATGACAAGGGGAAGCCTAAGTAAAAGATTTTTCATCTCGCGAATTTAGTCAATTAGAAAAGGGAATAAGTTATTTGCAAATAAATTTAACACTAATTTTCCCAAATACGGAAAATATTTCCGCGTTAAGATAATCCGGTACCAAAACTCAACATGTTTTCTCTTTTCATGGGTTGCACCGTCATTACAGGAATATTACTTATGTCTACAATTTTTTGAGCTTCGGTTCCATTAAATATTTCCGGTACGCTCAAATCAGGTTTATTCATAATAATGATAAGATCTGCTTCGATTTTGTTGGCGTATTCAACTACTGTTTCAGCTGGATGCTTGGAAGCAATCGATTTATTGGAACAGGAAATCCCCCTGCTTTTAATAAATTGTTTTACTTGAAATGTATAAGCAAGCAGTTGATTTTCGTATTCAGTATCAATTTCACTAAAAATCCCTAAAATTCTTATGCTGGCACCAAAATAATTGGCAAACTGTATCGCCACGTCTACCTTTTCTCTACTTTCTGGCGATAAGTCCAGGGGCAAAAGAATATGTTCACAACCATCACGGTGGTCCTGACCCCTAATAGTAATAACTGGGCAGGGTGCTTTTCGTATTAATCGGCTAGCACTAGATCCTATAATATTTCGGAAACGCATGTGACTTTCCAGTCCTGCAATGATAAGGGTTGCGTTTCGTTCTTCCGCTAAACGATCTGTTTCTGAATAGATGTCTCCTTCAGTGTTTATAAAATCAGTAGGAACCCCGCTTTCCAATTCTGTCTGTTCGGCAAGTTTTTTAAGTGCATCAAGGCTTTCTTGACCTTCGGTATGGAGTAACAAAAGTTTGGAGTGCGTGTATTTAGCCAAATTATAAGACTGTTTAATAGCCGCCAGCGATTGTTTGGTGAAATCAATGGGAATCAGAATAATCCCTCGTTCTTTAATCTGCATCAAAATAAGATTTTGTATCACAAAAGTAGAGTTTTTTATCTGTTTATGACTGATTTTAGCCGGATTGTTTGAAATAACAGATTAATTACCGATATTTGCAGCCTTAAATTTAAAAACAAACAAAATGGCAGTAAAGATTAGACTACAGAGACATGGGAAGAAGGATTCAGCTTTCTATCATGTGGTAGTTGCGGATGGTCGTGCACCACGTGATGGAAAATTCATTGAGAAGCTTGGAGTTTACGATCCAACTTCAAATCCTGCAACTATCGATATTAATTTCGACGCAACGTTGAATTGGTTAATGAAAGGCGCGCAGCCTACCGATACATGTCGTGCAATTCTTTCTTACAAGGGTATTTTAATGAAAAAACACCTGTTGGAAGGAGTTAGAAAAGGGGCTTTAACGGAAGCGCAAGTGGAACAAAAGTTTAACAAGTGGTTGGACGAGAAAACCGGAAAGGTATTAGGTAAAAAGGATCAGTTGATTTCAGATTCGACTAAAAAGGCCAGTGAACGTCATAAGGCTGAAACCGCAGCTAAGGAGGCTAAAGCAGCTAAAGTAGCAGCTAAGACAGCAGCAGCTCAGGCGCCAAAAGTGGCGGATGAGCCAGTGGCAGAAACCCCAGCTGCAGACGCTCCTGAAACAACGGCTTAATATTATAATTTTTCTTATTAAACCGTCTCCGTAAAGGGTGACGGTTTTTTTATTATTTTGTGACATGTATGTATTAATTGCTGATAGCGGCTCTACAAAAACTGATTGGGTTTTGTTAAAGGGAAGCGAAGTCATTTTAAATAAAAAGACGATTGGTTTTAATCCTTATTTTCAAAGCAAGGATTTAATATCTGAGGAAATAGGCCGTTCATTAACACCACATTTGAATGATTATCTCAATCAAATCGCTGAAATACATTATTACGGAACGGGCTGCTCTACCATTGAGAATTGCAAGTTGATAGAAGATAGTTTACATTGTTCATTTAAGATTGAAAACATAAATGTCTCTCACGACTTATTAGGCGCTGCAAGAGCTCTATGCAAAAGAGAGTGGGGAATAGCTGCTATTTTGGGAACCGGAAGCAACAGTTGTTTGTATAATGGTAAGGAGATATTGGAAAACGTTCCCTCGGCGGGTTATTTGTGGAGTGATTACGGGGGAGGTTCTCAAATAGGGAAATATTTTATAAGAGACTATTTCGAAGACTACTTACCCATAGAACTTAAGTTGGCATTTGAGGATGCGGGTTATAACCGAGAGGAGATTTTAAATAATGTTTACAAAAAAAATGTTCCGGGTAAGTATTTGGCCTCCGTGAGTTTATTTGTGAGTAAGCATTATCAGCATCCTTATGTGAAAAAGGTGTTAACAGAGTGTTTCGATTCTTTTTTTGTTCAACAAATCGCGAAGTACACGGACTCTAAAAAATACAGTGTGCACACCGTGGGTTCAGTTGGCTATTACTACAAAGATCTAATTTCGCAGATAGGGCAAAAACACGGTTACAAAATCGGTATCTGCATTCAGTCTCCTATGGAAGGTTTGATTCAGTACCACTCTCACTAAATTTGTCATGAAAAAAAGATGGCTCTTACTTAGTTTTATTGAAGGAGCAACAATAATGAACGCCGAACTTTGTGGCGCGCGATTGCTTGCCCCAGTATTTGGGAGCAGTCTTTATGTTTGGGCCTCTGTCATGGGTATTACACTGCTCGCTTTGGCTCTTGGTTATTTTTTCGGGGGTTATATAAGTGTGAAGCCCAAAGAGCAACATCGTTTATTTACAATCCTTAACATAGCAGCTTTGTTTGTTGTGTTGATGCCGATAACAAGTTACTATCTGATTCCTTTTTTGTCTTACCTTCCGTTTTTGTTAGCCGTGGTTATCAGCACTTTACTTCTTTTGTTTTTACCTGTTTTCTTTTTAGGAGCTTCTTCACCGCTTTTTATTTTTATTCAAACCGAAAAACTGGAACAATCGGGACGAATCAGCGGCACGGTATATGCGGTGTCCACAGCAGGAGGTATTTTGGCTACTTTTTTATGTGGATTTTATTTAATCCCTGAAATTGGCTTAAAGGCCTGTTTAACGATTTTTGGTTTGTTATTGTTTGTTGGGAATTATCTTGTATTTAAAGTTATCAAAACAAGCTACTCGTTTTTTTTATTAGGTTTGTTATATCTCAATTATTCTGTGATTAGTCATAAATCTCCCGGTATATGTGAAAGCGAAGGTATTTTGGGTCGTGTTGAAGTCAGCGATATCGTTAATGGAAATGGAGATAGCATCCGGCTTTTAAAGCTGAATAGAATTGTACAAACTGAGGTAGATAAAAAGACGAATGAATCTGTTTCTGAATACGTCAAGGTTTTGGATAGTATAGTGCCCGCGTCTAAAAAGCCGCTGAAAGCTTTGATACTTGGGCTTGGGGGAGGTGTGACGGCGAATTTATTTTCCAAGAAAAATTATGTAAGTGATTGTGTTGAGTTTGACGAAAGAATTCTGAATGCGGCCAAAAGTTATTTTCATTTGCCTCATGATGCAAATCTCATTCATGCTGATGCCCGTACTTTTATAAACGGTACTTCCAAAAAATATGATTTAGTATTGGTTGATTTATTCAAGGCGGAAGAACAACCGGCACATGTGATTACCAAAGAAAGTCTGGAAAAGCTCAAAACCTGTTTAAATGATTCGGCTTTGCTGCTCATTAATTGGCACGGCTACCTTAGTTCGGCTATGGGTTCCGGCACTTCTATCATGTATGAAACACTTGTACAATCCGGTTTTGAAATAAAATTATTTGCTACAGGAAAAAATGAACATTACCGAAATGTGATTTTTGCCGTTTCTTTCGATAAATTAAAAAAGATAAATTGCTTTTTCGCAATAAACGAAAAACCTCTACCAACAAGTATTATCAACACTGACGACAAGCCGGTTTTAGAAAATCACAATGCCGTTGCGAATATGTCCTGGCGCAAG